>JAQTOL010000014.1 GCA_028748945.1 Paludibacter sp. | reverse complement strand
AATTTAAACCAGGAGACTTTTTCAGTCACTTCATTTTTTGCAATAAGTTGTTCATCTTTATCACTGTGGATAAAGTCGTATTCTCCTTGTGTTATCTTTCCTTTGGCAAGCATTGCTTTAGGTGTATCGTAAAAGAGGAACCAAAATCCCAACCAGGTAAAACCAATTCCACCTACAATAATAAACGCCCATTGCCAACCCAAATGTCCGGCAATCCATGGAACCGTGAGCGGAGCTAAAATGGCTCCAATGTTTGCACCCGAGTTGAATAAACCTGTAGCAAAGGAGCGTTCTTTTTTAGGGAACCATTCGGCGGTAGTTTTAATGGCTGCCGGAAAGTTACCCGATTCACCAATAGCCAGTACAACGCGCGAAACCATAAAACCAAGAACGGATATTGGAATAAAGATGCCTGCCAGTTCAAAAACAGGAGCAACACCGGTACCAATCCATACGGCACTTGCATGAAGCATTGCGCCTAATGACCATAAAGTAAGTGCTATGGCATAACCCCATTTTGTTCCTAACCAGTCGATGGCCCGACCTGCAAATAACATGACAATGGCATAGGTAAATTGAAAAACTGATGCAATGTTTGCATAATCTGTATTTGTCCAACCAAACTCTTTTACCAGATCGGGCATTAACAGGCTTAAAACCTGACGGTCGAGATAATTAACTGTTGTAGCAAAAAATAACAGCGCGCATATCGTCCATCTGTATTTTCCGATTTTCTCATTTAATTCATTAAATTTACTCATTCCTTTTTCGTTATTAGATTTATATTGAATTTAATTACTTTCTGACTTTCTTAATAATTGCGAGTGCATCGCTGCATAATTTGGTAATTCCCGCCCAGTCTCCGGCTTTCATTAGGTCGGAAGGGAAAAGGTTCGATCCCATACCCACGCAGGTTACACCAGCATCGAACCAGCCTTTGAGGTTCGCTTCTTCGGGTTTTACACCGCCGGTTACCATTAGGTTCGACCAGGGCATAGGTGCTTTCAATCCTTTTACAAAACCGGTTCCCAATACATCGCCCGGGAATACTTTACATACATCGCAACCCATTTCCTGTGCAAAACCAACTTCGGAAACCGATCCGCAACCGGGTGCATAAGGTACCAAGCGGCGGTTTGCCACTTTAGCCACTTCGGGATTAAATAAGGGACCAACGATAAAGTTAGCGCCCAACTGAATATAAAGCGCGGCCGTGGGTGCATCCACGATGGAACCGATACCCATAATCATTTCGGGACATTCTTTGGCGGCATATTTTGCCAGTTCGCCAAATACTTCGTGGGCAAATTCGCCCCGGTTAGTGAATTCAAATGCACGCACACCACCATCGTAACACGCTTTTACGACTTTTTTTGATACTTCAATATCACTGTTATAAAATACCGGAATCATGCCGGTTTCTTTCATAACGGAGAGAACCTGTAGTTTGTTAAAACGCATATGTAAATAAATTGACTCCTAACCCCTAAAGGGGGATAAGAGAAGTTAGTATTACTTTATTTATGAAAACTATCCCTGACTACCAAAGTGAAACAAATTTTCATTCGTCTTGTACTTTTATAGACGGACTAGTATAATTCCCCTTTAGGGGTTAGGGGTTCCTTGTAATTTATCTGCTCACTCTTCCGCTGCCGTCACCACCCATCAATGCTTCCACTTCGGGGATGGTAACAAGATTATAGTCACCAAAAATAGTATGCTTTAAGCAGGAAGCTGCACTGCAAATTCCAAAGCTTTCTGATCGTTGTCGGTATAAGTCAGTAATCCGTAAATCAAACCTCCCATAAATGAGTCGCCACCACCCACGCGATCGACGATGTGTGTTATATCATAACGTTTGGATTGAAATAATGTACTGTTACTGTAAAGAACACCCCCCCAGGTATTGTGGTTGGCATTGATTGAACCACGCAAAGTGATAATCACTTTTTTAGCGCGTGGAAACTTTTTCATCATTTGCGTACAAACCGATTCAAATTCGGCGGCATTTACTTCACCACCGGTTTGAGCCACATCGAAACCTTCGGGTTTGATGCCAAATACCTTTTCGGCATCTTCTTCATTTCCCAAAATGATTTCACATCCGGCGGTCAATGCAGGCATAACTTCTGATGCGGATTTACCGTATTTCCACAGATTCTTACGGAAGTTCAGGTCGGTTGAAACCGTTATGCCCATTTCGTTGGCAATCTGAATAGCTTCCAGACAAGCATCGGCGGCACCTTGCGAGAGGGCAGGAGTGATACCTGTCCAGTGAAACCAATCGGCTCCCTTAAAAACTTCACGCCAGTTTACCATTCCCGGCTTAATATCGGCAATAGCCGAGTTGGCACGGTCATAAACTACTTTACTGGAACGGGCTACTGCACCTGTTTCGAGAAAATAAATACCTACACGCTCACCACCCCGTAAAATTTCTTTTGTACCAACACCGTATTTGCGTAAATTCATGATACATGAATCGGCAATATCGTTTTTTGGTAAACGGGTTACAAATTCCGTATCCAAGCCATAATTGGCCAGTGATACAGCTACATTTGCTTCGCCACCTCCAAAGGTTGCGTTAAACTGTGTTGCCTGACTGAAACGTTCGAACCCGGGAGTTGCTAACCGAAGCATAATTTCTCCAAAAGTCACAATCTTTTTACTCATCTTTTGTTCTTTCTGATTTATTATTAAAAATGTATTTATTAATTGGTCGACCAAAAGTAATGCTTTTTATTGAATATCCTGACAAAATTAATTCAAATAAGTCGGTTCTCTGTTCAAAAAATGACACATTTAGTGCACTAATTGATTGATTTTAGAAATTAAAAAATGATTTAGCATTATTATAACTGATATCTTCTACCATTTTCCCAATGAAATTCAGTTCCTGGTAAGGTAATAAGCCGTTTTCTACATCATTGCCGATCAGGTTGCAAAGTGTGCGGCGGAAATACTCGTGACGCGGGTAGGAGAGGAAGCTCCGCGAATCGGTTAACATACCGACAAAGCGGCTCAATAATCCGAGTACGGATAAAGAGTTCATCTGTTTTTCCATGCCATCTTTCTGATCGAGGAACCACCAGCCGGAACCGAACTGAATCTTACCGGCAACCGTTCCATCCTGAAAATTACCAATCATGGTGGCAATCATTTCGTTGTCGGCCGGATTTAAATTGTATAGAATGGTTTTTGTCAGTTTGTTTTGTGAGTCCAGGCGGTTCAGGAATTTTGACAGCGCTTTGGCAGTATTAAACGATCCGATGGAATCGAAACCGGTATCGGCGCCAAGCTGGTTGAATAAGCGGGTGTTATTGTTGCGGATAGCTCCGTAATGGAATTGTTGTGTCCACCCTTTTTCCCAGTCCATTTCGGCAAAGATAACCATCATGGCCGATTTAAACTTCAACACTTCAATATGAGTCAATTCATGTCCGCCGTATACTTTGTTGAAGATTGATTTAATTTCGGAAGCACTGTAATCTTCGGCATAAAATTCTTCGATACCATGATCGGAAAGCTTGCAACCCTGTTCGGCAAAGAAATCCTGACGTTTGCGCAATGCCACAATCAGATCGTCGAAGTCTGAAATATTCACTCCGGAGACCTTGGAAAGTTGCTCTACATACGCACGGAAGTTAGTCGGATCTTCTACTGCCATGGCTTTATCGGGACGCCAGGTAGGAAGCATTTTTACTTCAAAACCGTCTTGCCTGGTTTTAATATGATGTTCGAGGCTGTCGATTGGATCGTCGGTGGTACAAACCACTTCCACTTTATATTTCCGCATCATGTTCCGGGCTGAATATTCCGGTGTCTGAAGTTTTTCCGTGCATTCGTCGTAAATCTCACGGGCGGTTTTTGGAGAAAGTAATTTTTCCACCCCGAAACCTGTCTTTAATTCCAGATGTGTCCAGTGATACAAGGGATTTCGCATGGTATAAGGCACCGTTTCGGCCCATTTTTCGAACTTTTCCCAATCGCTGGTGTCTTTGCCGGTGCAGAATTTTTCGTCTACTCCATTGGTACGCATGGCGCGCCATTTATAATGGTCTCCGCCCAACCAGATTTCTGTCAGCGTTTTAAATTGATGATCGTTGGCAACCATCGAAGGAATTAAATGACAGTGATAATCGATAATGGGCATCTTCGATGCATGCTCATGATAAAGTTTTTGTGCTGTTTCGGTTTGCAGCAGAAAGTTGTCGTCTAAAAAGTTCTTCATGATCTTATATTTTGAGAAATATTATGTATTTAAAATTCCGGTTGTACAGTTTTGAAAGAGAAAATTCAACAAATGAAGCAAGAATTTATCCTGAAAAAGGCAGGAAAAATGACTTCAGAAAACCAATTTAAACGGTTTTGCATGAAAGTCCAAACTAAATTTCTGTCGTTTACTTTGTAAAATGCAGACAATTAAAAATATAGATTTAAATATCCGTTTAAAATCGCTTTCCGTGTTCGCCCACGAAGATACGAATAATTTTATATTTACAAAATATGAGTCTGTTTTCCGCTAAATTATTATTCTGTGTACGGACACGGAAGGATTTCTTTTTTCATGCCTGTTTATAGAATTCAGAATAAATACAGTCGGACAAATGCATTTTATTTTCAGCCCTTTTTTATTTTCAGTTTTCTTAAAACTAAGAATAATTGGTTTCATAATTAAGAAATAAAAGCATAGGCGATCATTGTCCCGACACGAAGCCTGTCACTCAAATAACAATTTATTAATTAGATGAAGCTATCATAAGTAGTTTTATACAATAAAAATAACGTCAAATTATCCACCATAAATGATAAAAAATGCACATTGATTAAAATATTCCCCTCTATATTTGTAGCGTTTAGAAATCACCAATGTTAACTTTAAAAATAATTTTATGAGAAACAAAATCTTTAGTTCAATTTTTGCGCTTTTGCTATGTTTTGGCTTTGCGCAAGGGCAAACCACTTATGATTTCAGAGATGGAACCATTTTCACGAATAAGCAGAGTACTGATGGCTCGCTTAAAATAAGCGGTACCATAGGTCTCAATGGTGCAACTTACGGTATTGACATGAAAGTGGGCAGTAAAATTAAAATTGCCGTTACCGGAAGCAGTACGCTGAAATTTTTAGGTTCACAGTATTCATCTTTGAGCCTTCAGGGTATATCAAAAACAGGAGTTGATCTGGGAACGCAGGTAACCAAAACTACTACCGACCTGACAACTACCTACGATTTTGTCTATACCGGTGTGGCAGATACTTTAATATTTACTGCTGTATCACCCGGTTCTGACATTTATCTTCCTACTATTGTTGTCACTCCAGCCCAATTGGGAACAAGCGTTACAACTCCCGTGAAAAATATCATTTACAATTTTGATTTACGTGATGGAAGTATCATTCCCACAACTACAACCGGAAATACACCTGTAACTACCGGTCTTTTCAGTCTGGCAGTTGGCAGTTTAAACGCCTACGGATACCATGGTACCCAACATGGTTCAATATTAAAACCGGGAAATCAGATAACTTTACAGGTAGCAGGTAATTCGTATATAAAAGTAGGAGGTGACCAGTACTCTGCCGGTAATATCAGTATTTCAAGCACAACCGGTAGTTTTGATGTTAGTTCAAAAGCTGCAACTACTTCATCAACTTATCCTTTATCGACTATTGATTTTCTTTATGCAGGTACTGCAGGTACAGTGACATTGAACTTTTCAGGAACAACTTATGTGCCTTACATATCCATAGTTCCTACTCCTTATGCAGTAGAATTAACCCCCTGGGTACAAAAAACAGGGGAAATAGTTATAAACGGCGTTACTGTTGGTCTGACGGCCGGAGCTAACGTAACAGCTAATCCAACGGTGACGGTAGCTGCAGGAACAGTTATCAGTGCAACTCCCGATATTGCGTCTATTCGTATCAATCTGGGCGGAAAATCGTTGGCCGGTGTAGCAACTACTTATTCGGGTAATATCTCCGGCGTAAGTGTCAGTGGTGATACACTTAAAGTAACTTATGCAGATGCTGCTACCAAACCATACAGTTATAAGATGCTGGTAAAGGACAACAGCTCTTCCGTTTCGGCGGTAGCAGGACAAACCTATAGCTATATGTTTATGGATGGAAGTGTACTTCCTCAGATTTCTTACAGTTCGTTAAGATACAAAACTTTTGTTTCCAATGATGGAATACTGACAATGAAGAGTAATAATGATACCATTGCACAACAGTTTGGCTATCATGATTCCGCTCATGGTGCTGTAATGTTCCCGGGCAACTCAATGAATTTTATTGTAGCCGGAAATGCAACGATTACTTTTAGTACCTGTCAGTATGGTAGTTCCAAAGATGCCGTTTTTGAACTTAAAGATGCCGGAGGCAATATATTGGGTACTGTTCAGGCTAAAGATACAATTGCTGTAGAAGGAACACACAGTATAAGTTATACCGGGGCAGCCGGTCTGTTAACAGCAACATTGAAAAGTCCGAAATATCCAAAGGGAGAAATCTATATTCACGGTGTAGCTATTGAAAATGCAGCGCAGATTGTGAAGACCGTTAAGACTGATGTATGGGACTTTGGTGCTGCTCAGTTGGATACAGCTAAATACAATAATAAGTTGAACATGGCAACTATCAACGGATGGTATGCCTCTACAATTACTGTGGGTTCAACCGGTAATACTCTTCCTCCGCTTACATCCGGTGTGCTGAGTTGGGTGGGTTCCGCTACCAGCGACCGATTGAGGACTTCCAATACCGGTTTGACCCGTTATGATGCAAATAGTTGTCCTTCATACGTTACAACCGGCACGAAAACCGATACGTTGACCGGTGCCATTTATGTGAATTCAGCTGCATCTTCAAGCAGGTATATCGGTCTGACCCTGAGTGCAGACGATGAAGTTACTTTGTATACTAAAGCCGGAAACAGTGCCGGAAAGCTTACTTTCCAGTATATGGGTGATGCGACACAAAAAGATGTTGCAAATACTACCACGACTGTAGCTATTGTCAAATATGTAGCTAAAAAGGCAGGAGCTTATCATATTTATGATTCGGTTGACAAACCCTTCTACTTTCGGGTTTTAAGAAAAGATGCAAACTATATTACGCTTAGTGGTAATCTTAATTTGACCGATGCTCCGGGAATTCCTTCAGGATACAGTGTTATTTTGACAAATCCTGCCGGTAAAACCTTTAGTGATACGATTCCTTCAGGTAGCACCAGTTACAGTTTGAAGGTTCCTGCCGGCTATACCTATTCGTTTAGTCTTGGCAATGCCAATGGTTATATCATTACAAACGGAGCTTCAATTGCACTTACTGCTGATGCAACACACGAAATCGCAATCAAGAAAGTGATAACAAATGTACTGTCAGGAACAATAACAGGGCTTACGGCTACACAACTTGCTAAAGTAAGTCTGACCTTTACCCCAACCGTTGCAAAGATTTTCGTTCCGGCACCGGTAATCAATGCCACAGCAGGTACTTATTCGGTATCGATTGAACCTAATTGTAAGTATAAGATCACTGCTACAGGTATCAACGATTATTATGTTAGTGTTGACACTATCAACATTAAGGGCGACTCAATTAAAGGAATTGATTTTGCTGCAAAACCGGTTTATCCTGTAACAATAACTACAGATGGATTATCCGATGCTCAGAAAGCACTGTTAACTACCACATTTACCAATCTGAATGAAACCGGTTATTCTTATACTTTCACAGGTTTAAGTGGAATAAATTTACGCGATGGCGTTTATAAAATAACCTGTACAGGTTTAGATGCCTATCCATTGCAACTGGGAGCTACTTCTAATTTGAAAGTAACCGGTGCTGCAACATCAAAGGCGTTAGTCTTTACTGCTGTAACGGACTGGTCATTCGACGATGCCACTATTACAAGCGGAACTACTACTTCCTACAAGGGTATGCTCTTTACGGGAACAGTTTCCAACCAGATTGCAAGTGGACATCTGGTACTTACCGGAACGGGAACTGCTCAGGTACCAGTAAATCCGGGACAAAAAGTTGTTATTACGTATTATTATTCGGCAAAATTTGTTGTTGTGGCAGGTGATACGGTTAAAACTTCAAGTGGTAGTACGAATACACTCGAAACAAAAGAATATATTTATTCAGGAACAACTCCGGGCTTTATGACTATTACCAATATTACCGGTACTACAACTTATTTACCCGATGTAAAAGTAGCAACGACATTGCCTTATTCGGCAACCATTACTGTAGGTACGGATAAAAACTATCAGACTATTAATGATGCATTGGCCGCAGCCCGTGCAATGATTCGTCCGAATAAAGAACGCGTGAAGATTATGGTTGATCCGGGTAACTACGAAGAAATGTTGATGATTGATATGGATAGTGTTTCAATTGTAAATGCTTCATCAACTCCAAGTATAGCCTTAGCTAATAAAGGTGTTGATATTGATGCCAATGCAGTCAGAATTACTTCATACTACGGACACGGGTATAACTATTACAGTATGGGTACTGATCAAAAATGGAGTGCCGATGCCTTGAGAGTGAACAAGGAAAACGGTTATACAACCTACACCAATACCGGTAGCGGTACAACCAATGGTTCATACTGGAATGCAACGGTTATAGTTTCAGGAGCTGGTTTCCGGGCTGATAATATTATCTTTGAAAACTCCTATAATCAATACATTTCGAAAAAAGAATCGGAAGATGTAGTTCAGGAATGGGCAACAGGTGGCAAGGGAACGCGACCTACAGATTTAGGAAATACGGCTGTTCAGAATAAAAGCTTTGTAGAAAGAGCTGCTGCTGTCGCTTATCTTAAAAGTGGTGACAAGAGTATACTCAACAAATGTAGAATTGTAGGCCGTCAGGATTCATACTTTGGTGCAGAAGGTGCCCGTGTTGTTAATTACAAGGGTGTCATTATGGGAGGCACCGATTATATCTTTGGTGGTATGACCTTGGTGGCTTATAAGAGTAAACTGGCAATGAATACAAGTGAAGTCAGTACTGATGTCTCGTATATTACAGCTGCACAACAAAGTACAGCCAGAGGTTATTTAATGTACAATTGCACGGTGACTTCAGCGATCCCAGGTACGGAAACTGCATCAACCTATTTGTCTAAACCGGGTGAATTTGGTCGTCCATGGCAAGCTACAACCAGTGAAGTAGTATTTTACAATACTACAATTGAAGCAACGAATAACCCGGATTTTGCTGGCAAATCATTGATTGCACCGGAGGGTTGGTTAAGTACATTGGGCGGCACATCGGGCAAGATGTACGAATTTGGAACCATTGAATTGTCGGGTGAAAATAATCAGGCAAGTCGGGCAAGTTGGTCGACAGTTTTAACTGCAGCGGTTTTAACCGATGCAACAAATATAAGCACTTTTAATTTTACAAAAGGTACTGATAACTGGGATCCGATTCCGGCATTAATTTCAAATGATCCGGTAACCGGAATAATCGCAGCACAATCTTCATCCGTAAAAATTTATACAATAGCAGACAAGTTATTTGTTTCGAATGTAAAATCGGATACAGGAATCGATGTTTTCGGAGTAGATGGTTTATTGTACAAGACACTTGAAACGAAAGTTGATACTAATTTAACTCTCAATAAAGGGCTTTGGATAGTCAGAGTTAACGATGCAGATGGAAATAAAACAGTTAAAGTCCTTATACAATAAGTGATATAATTTCAATGAATTGAAGAGGTTGTTCATTTTGAACAACCTTTTTTTTGTCTGTCCGTTTTTTAAGTATTTACAGGATAGCTAACAACACCATTTTTTTGTTTTAGTAATCTTTTTTCAGCAACTGAATCTTAACTTCCATACTATGAAAAAATGCCGATAAGTCAATTATTCCACCTATAAATGTCATTTTTTACACCCTTAAAACAAAATAAACTCTTACTTTTGTTCTATAAATCTTCATTAAAAACACATAATTTAATACATGAAAAAACAATGAAAGAAGCAAAAAAACAAAAAAGGCTACTTTTCAAACGTTCAGTGCTTTCATTTCTCGCAGTTCTATTTACTTTCAGTACGGTAAGTGCTCAGATTAAATCGGTTTCGGGAGTTGTAAAGGACCAATCGGGTGAAACAATTATTGGTGCATCGGTACTTGTAAAAGGAACAACAATTGGGACGGTAACCGGAATGGATGGTGACTACAAATTAAGTATTCCGGCAAATGGAAAAGTATTGGTGATTAGTTACGTCGGAATGGAAAAACAAGAAGTTCCAATCACATCAAGCGTAATAAATGTAACACTAAAAAGTAATGCCCTGAATCTGGACGAAGTGGTAGTAGTTGGATACGGAACTCAAAAGAAAAGGGATCTTACCGGATCTGTCTCTTCTGTACAAGGGGCAACGATTGCACAGATACCTGTTACCAGTGCCGGACAGGCTTTGACAGGTCGGTTGGCCGGAGTACAAATTACGACTGCTGATGGATCGCCAGATGCCGAATTAATTGTTCGTGTTCGTGGTGGTGGTTCGGTAACCGGTGATAATACTCCTTTATATATAGTCGATGGTTTTCCGGCAAATAATATCAATGATATTGCACCGGGAGATATCCAGTCGATCGATGTTTTAAAAGATGCATCTTCAACTGCCATTTACGGATCTCAGGGTTCCAATGGTGTAGTGATGATTACTACTAAAAGTGCCAAAGGTGGTAAAACCGTTGTTACATACAATGGATTTATGCAAACTAAAACCTTATCAAAACGATTAGCAGTGCTTGATCCCTATGAATATGTAAAATTAAACTACGAATATAATGCTTTGAGTGGAACAGATGGTATTTCTACATACGAAAAAACATTTGGTAGTTATGCTGATATTGATTTATATAAATATCAAAAAGGTCACGATTGGCAACAAGACATGTTTGGATCAAATGTAATTTCTCAACAACATAATATTAGTATTACTGGTGGAAATGATAAAACCAGATTCGCGCTGAGTACTACTTATAATAAAGATGGTGGTTTAATGGTTGGTAATGATTATTCGAGGTACAATACCAATTTTAAATTATTTCACCAAATATCTAAAAATCTGACAGCAAATTTTAATGCGCGCTTTTCCGATACGGAGGTTAATGGTTCGGGAACATCAGGGGGTAATTATAAAATCCGTACTTCGCAAGCTATAACTTCACCAGCTGTCAAAGGATTAAGTGGAATGATTATCGTAGATCCGAATACTTTATCAAGCGACGAATACGATCAATGGGTGCAAAGCAATTTGTCATTGACGCAACAAGCAGCTCAATACTGGAAACGTAGAAATACCAGAAACTTTAATTTTACCGGTAGTTTGGATTGGGAAATCATTAAAAACCTGGTTTATCGTGTTGAAGGAGGTTATGAATATGGATTTGGTGAGGTAAAAAACTATTGGGGACGATATAGTTCGAATGCATCCTACGTTGATGGTATGCCATTGGTTGACTGGACTAAATCAAACAGCTATCAGGCACGACTTGCCCATACGCTGACTTATGATTTCAATATTAATAGCGATAATAAGTTAAATATTATGATCGGTCAGGAAGTAAATACTGATAATGGTGATTACAACTATTTGTATGCTACCGGTTTTGGATTTGATTTAACACCGGATAAAATATTTGATAATTTAGGCCTTGGTGGTAACACTAAAAACTTAACAAGTAAACGATATGATGCTGATAATTTATTATCATATTTTGGACGTGCAAATTATAATTATAAAGAAAGGTATTTAGCTTCGGTAACGTTCCGTGCTGATGGATCCTCAAAATTTGCGTTGGGTCATAATTGGGGTTATTTCCCTGCATTTTCAGTCGGTTGGAGAATTTCTGAAGAGCAATTTATGGAAGATGCAAAAGGTTGGTTGTCAAATTTAAAACTGAGATTAAGTTATGGTGAAGCTGGTAATAACAGAATTGGCCCGGGACTGTTTAAATCGGTTTATTCTATTCAAACAACTAAAACCTATGGCTCAGGTGATGTACAAAATAACTATTTTGCGAATGCAAATTCACAATTGCCAAATCCAGATTTGAGATGGGAGACTACAACTACCCGAAATGCAGGACTTGACTTTGGATTTTTTAATGAAAGATTAACCGGTACTGTTGAAGTTTATCAAAATACTACCAGAGATTTATTAATTGAGATTCCTATTGTGGCTCCCGGTTACAAAACAACCATGATGAATGTCGGACAAACATCTAACAAGGGTTTAGAAGTCACATTAAATGCATTGGCCGTTAATAAGAAAAATTTCACGTTATCAGCTAATTTTAATATTGGATTCAATCAATCGAATGTTGATAAATTGGCAAATGGCATCACAGTTCAGGAATATGGTTCGGGTTGGGCCGGCACAGACCTGAAGGGTGTTAATGATTATCGGGTGGTAGTTGGACAGCCTGTCGGTTTAATTTATGGCTGGGTGAATGATGGCTATTATACTACGAACGACTTTTCATCCTACGATGCAGCTACAGGTAAATACATTTTAAAAGAGGGCGTTCCGACAACCGGACTTTTAGGTGGTAAAATTGGCATTCGCCCGGGTACAATCAAATTAAAAGATTTAAACGGAGATGGTGTGGTTGATGATAATGACAGACAAATCCTGGGTAAAACAGCTCCACAATTTACCGGTGGTTTTGGTTTAAATGCAACTTTTCATGGTTTTGATGCTTCTATGCTCTTTAATTTTGTATATGGTAATAAAATATACAATGCCAATAAGATTGCTTCTTCTCAACAATATCGAACTACAAACCCTAATCTACTGGCCTTTATGAGTCAGGATAATCGTTATACTTATCTTGATAATACAACCGGTACAATTGTAACCGATTTAGCCACTCTCGCAGCTATGAATGAAGGTGCAAATGCAAAAGAATACTGGTCTCCATTCTCATTCGGAAATGCCAGTGTATTAACTGATTCATGGGCTGTTGAAGATGGATCTTTCCTTCGTTTACAAAACGTTACTGTTGGATACACTTTACCAAAGAAAATATCAAAAGTTGTTGGAAGTGATATGCTACGTTTGTATTGTACAATGAATAATCTTTGGATTCTAACTAATTATACCGGTTATGATCCTGAAGTCAGTTCACCCGTACGATCAAGTTCAACATCAGGTTTAACACCGGGTGTGGATTATTCCAGTTATCCAAAGAGTTTCTCGTGGACATTTGGTGTAAATGTGACATTTTAATCACGTATAATTCAATAATATAACATTAAAACTCATGAAAATGAAAAAATATATATTAATATTCCTATCAATCGCGATGATTCTTTCTTCGTGTACTGATTTCTTTCAGGTTGATTCACCTTCTACTTTCGACTCGAATTACGTGTTTTCGAATTCAGGTGATGCCAAAAAGATGGTATTAGGCGTTTATGCCTTATTTGCGCAGGATTCTTATACTTCGCGCGCATCAAATGTTTGGCTTCAAAATACTGATGTTGAAGCAACCGCTCCGGGAGCGCAGCCTGATGGTTCAAGACGTGATGTATGGTCACTTCAGGGTGGTCTTTTAGCTAATTTTGGAGATGTTTATAAAGCATGGCAAGATGATTATCTGGCTATAGAGCGCGCCAATCAATGTATTGAAGGTATTAAAAGTAGCCCGGTTGCTAATTCTGCAGATATGAAAATGTTGCTTGGAGAATCGTATTGCTTGCGTGCTTACCGGTATTTTATGCTGATTAATTATTTTGGTGATGTACCTTACTTCCGTGAAGCTGCAAAAGCGGGTATGGCGCTGGATATTCCTAAAACAGATAAAAATATTATCTATTCAGGAATGATACAGGATTTGGTCAATTGTGAACCCGATATGTATTTTGCCGATCAGTTCAGTGACGGTATCGAACGCATGAATCGCGAATTTGCCATTGGTATGATAACCCGACTTGCATTATTCCGTGCAGGATATGGTACTACAAAAGATGGTTCTATGCAACGTGCCGATAATTACCTTGATGTTGCCAATAATGATAGTTTAGCGGTTAAATATACCATTGATGGTGTTGAAAAAACTGCCCGTACTTCGAATGAATACTACCAGTTGGCAAAAGACTACGCCCAAAAACTGATTAGCTTAAGAGATCGTCCCCTGAATCCTGATTTTGCTTCAATATTCTCGAATGAATGTAAGTGGATCAAAACTGTAAATGATGATGTATTATATGAAGTGGCTTTTGGAAGCACAAATGGTGGAGGTGATGTTGGTTGGTGTATTGGTGTACCGGTAACTGCAAGTTCTAAAGGTACAACCACTATTCAAACAGGTTTGACTCCAACTTACTATTATTCGTTCGACCCAAAAGATATTCGTCGCGATGCAACAGTTTCAAGAGTCAGTTATAATTCTGACGTAAATCAGGTAATGCTTGGCACAACCAGTTTGGCAATTGCAAAATGGAATCGTCTTCTCCTGACTAATAATCCGGGGGCAACTTCTTCAAAAGGAACCGGTATTAACTGGCCACTCATGCGTTATTCTGATATTTTGTTAATGTTGGCTGAAGCTGAAAATCAGTTAAACGGACCAACACAATTGGCAAAAGATATGTTGAAAAGAGTAAGAAGCCGTGCATTTAGTGCTGCTGATAATAGTGTAAAAGTTCAGGCATATACTGATAGTGTCAGCAGTTCTTCTGCCGCATTTTTTGATGCTATTGTTAATGAACGTGCCTGGGAATTTGGTGGAGAATGTTTACGTAAATTCGATTTAGGACGTTGGAATATTTATGGTCAGAAAATTGTTCAAACAAAAACAATGATGGATAACATTGGAAAAGCTGCAAACGGACAAGATTTGACTAACCCTGATGTTGCAAAATATGCAAATTATGCTGCCAAACTTTACTATCAAAAGGATGGTGGGAATATTGTATACCTTAATACATTGTATAATCCTACGACTATTCCTGATCAGATAGTTGATGTTAGTCTTTTAGGTACTACCGGTAACGAAAATGCTTATGCAGTTGCCAATTGGTGTAATTCAATGTATAAAAAAATTACTGCAACTGATGGAACTGTAAGTTATGCAACTGCAGATTATACGGCTAATTGTTGGAGAGGCTATACCGATCCAACCGGTTTATCGGCGGTTCCCTATTTGTTGCCGATTCCTAGTCAGACAGTTGCGACAAGTCTTTATTTAAATAATGATGGATATGGTCTGGTAACAGGTTCTAATTAACTTTAAAACAATATTAAAATGAAAAAAATAAATTTTAAAATCATTTTTCTGACATTTATTCTGGCAGCTGGATTTTTTGTAAGCTGCGTTGAAGAACCTATGTTGGGAAATCCCGATCGTTTATTCAGACCTATTGTAAAAACGGCTACGTATAATACAACCTGGATAAAACTTGAATGGGATCGATATACAGGTGCAAAATCGTATGAAATCACTCTTTCAGTCGATTCGTTCCAAAATGTAGTAAGGTTACAACGTACTGACAGTACTCAGTTCACATTTACCGGTCTAAAAATGGATCAAAAATATCAGATTCGTATACGATCATATGGTGATAGTATTATGGCAAACGGAGATACAATTAAATCTGAATATTATGTTTTGCCGGATATTACAACCCTTGATTATCCTACAAAGTTAATTACTCCGTTAAGTTCGGATATTATTGATAATTCTGTTAGATTAAGCTGGAACGTAACATCTACTATATATTCCAGAATTGATGTTTGTATTAATAAAGATTCAACTGCAGTGGCAAGCATTAATCTCTCAGCTCAGGATAATATTGACGGAGTTAAAATTGTAACAGGACTCAATCCGGCTACAACCTATTATCTGAAGATTTATGATGGTGATGCCTATATGGGTAAGAAAATTGTAAAAACTCTGCCCTCTCAGATTTTTGAAGGTGAAGTAGTAGATTTAAGAGACATTTCTGATGAAGATGCACTCAATAAGATTAATCAGATCTATATTGACAGTTTGGGAACAGTTTATCCTGCTGGTTTTAATCTTGTACTTTCAGGCGGAACAATTTATACTTTGCCAACAATTAATATTCCTGTTTCAGTTAATATAGTAACCGGGTTAAGTTTCAAAGGAAAAGCTATCATGCAGGTAAATGGAAGTATTGGTATTAAGACTGCTACAAGTGTTGGCAGTGTAAAAGTAGATAAGATATTTTTCACTGAAGGTAATGTATCAGGAAAACTTAAAACTGATGCTAATTTTGGTGGAACCTATTTATTCAATTTTAATCAGGCCGATGGTAATTTAACGAATCTGTCAATTGAAAATTGTGATGTGAAATACAAACGTGGTTTTGTTAGACTGCAAACAACGGCTACTATAGAAAAGTTGACAATCAACAATTGTTTAGTTGACTCTATAGGTGGTTATGGTATTGTTAATATGGATAATGCCGGCGCTCTGGTGAACAATCTGGAAATTAAAAATTCAACTTTTTCTCATTTCGATGGATATCTGTGTAGAGATATTAAATCAACTGTAAGTCCAAATTCAATTTTAATTGAAAATATAACAACCTGTTATGCTCCTGCATCAACCAGATACTTTTTTGAAATAACCGATCGGGTTTTGGCCGGTGGAATTACAATTAAAAACAGCATTTTCGGAAGTGTACTTACTCAAGGAACAACTGTTAACGGTATAAGAGTTGGTACAGGTACGAATGTAACTATTGATAATTGTTTCAAAACAAGCGATTTGATATGGTCAGTAGCTGCAGGAGCTACTGATCCGACTTATCCAATTGATTGTGAGGATTTAGGAAAAACATCGACTGAAATTTTTGATGATCCAGCTAACTATAATTTTAAAGTCACAAATTCAATACTTGTAAATAAAGTTGGTGATCCACGTTGGTGGAAATAATAATAATTCAATGAGATATTTGCGTTTATAGTGCAAATATCTCATTGCTTTTATTTCTGATTTATTATTGTCACTTCTTAAAGGAATACTGTGAAAAATTTCATCGTATTTTTTTGAAGATGTATTTTCATTCCCTGCTCCTTATCTCCTTTTTATTTAGAGTATAGGGTAAGAGTCGATTCTTCTACCTGAATAAATTATTAAAGTAT
>JAQTOL010000013.1 GCA_028748945.1 Paludibacter sp. | reverse complement strand
GACAAACGAACGGATGGTTATGGCCTGATTAAAACTGCCATCGAAACCGATATAGCCAATACATCCTCCATAGGGTCCACGATCGTGCGGTTCTATTTGATCGATTAGTTGCATGGCTTTAATTTTGGGCGCACCCGACAAAGTCCCGGCCGGAAAAGTATCGGCAAAAAGTTTTATCACTTTTGTATTGGGTTTTAGTTGACCACTAACGCTTGAAACCAAATGCAGTACGTGCGAGTAATACTGGACTTCCCGGAAAACCTCTACTTTCACCTGATCGGTATTGCGACTCAAATCGTTACGAGCTAAATCAACCAGCATTACATGTTCGGCATTTTCTTTTTTGTCATTCCTTAATTTTTCAGCTAAATGAAAATCTTTTTCGTCGTCACCGGTGCGTCTGAAAGTTCCGGCAATCGGTTTAATGTAGGCTTTTTGTTTTTTTGCGTCCACCACCAAATGCGCTTCGGGCGACGAACCGAAAATACGGAAATCGCCAAAATTGAAATAGAACAAATATGGCGATGGATTTACCGAACGCAGGGTCCGATAAAGCATAAAATCATCTCCTTTAAATTGTTGATAGAAACGGCGTGAGAGTACAATTTGAAATACATTTCCTATGAAACATTCTTTCTTGCCTTGAGTCACCATTTTTTTATAATCTTCGTTTGAAATGTCCGATTTCTCTTCACCAACGGCTGAAAATTCGTATGTTGCTATATTGTTATTTGTAAGAATTTCTTCAATATCGTTGATTTTAGATGTTTCAGCTTCGAGTAAATTTTCAATAATCGTCAGCTCATTATTAAAATGATTCACAGCAATTATATATTTGAATAAAACATAATGTAAACCCGGCATACTTCCCGGAACGGTTTCTCTTGCTTTAAGCTTAACATCTTCAAAATACTGCACCGACTCGTACGATGAATATCCAAACAGACCGTTAATGCCTACCGGATTATCGTTTTTCACCAAATTTACCGACTTTAGAAACGTATCAAAGCGATCGGCAACTGTCAGCTTTCCGGTAACCGGTGTTTCAATTTTTGTTCCATCAGGATATTCTTCCTTAATCATAAAATGATTCACAGAAATCCCACCCATCGGACAAAACCCGATATACGAATAACTATTTTCAACTCCATGATAATCGGAACTTTCCAACAAGACTGAATTAGTATATAAATCCCTTATTTTGAGATAAATTCCAACCGGCGTCTGTAAATCGGCCAGCATTTTTTTTGAATGAACGAATAGTTTCATATGACCCCAACCCCTAAAGGGGATTTTTATTAGTTATTATTTACAAAATAAATTCTTAAAATATTTCACTCTTATTCCCCTTTAGGGTTTAGGGGTGATTTAAAATGCTTCACATATGTATCCATATCTTTATCACCTCGTCCAGAAACAGTAATAACCACTATATCTTCAGGCTTGAAAGTATCTTTTTCTTTTTTCAGAAGTGCCAATGCGTGAGCCGATTCAATAGCCGGAATGATTCCTTCCAAACCTGTCAGTTCGAAAGCAGCATCCAAAGCTTCATCATCATTAATCGCATGTACTTTGGTGCGACCTATTTTAGCGTAGAATGCCTGAGCAGGCCCAATTCCCGGATAATCCAAACCGGCTGAAATAGAATAAGGTTCGGTAATCTGACCATCCTCATCTTGCATCAACAGTGTCTTTGCACCGTGAATGATACCCGTTGTGCCTAAATGAATGGTTGCAGCCGATTCTCCGGAATCAATTCCCAGCCCACCGGCTTCAGCAGAAATAATCTTCACTCTTTCATCATTTAAATAATGATAATAAGTTCCCATGGCATTACTTCCTCCACCCACACAGGCCATCAGATAATCGGGATAATCACGACCGGTTTGCTCCTGTAATTGCCATTTAATTTCCTCACTAATTACTGATTGGAAAAATCCAACCATATCTGGATAAGGATGAGGTCCGACCGTGGACCCGATTATATAAAATGAATCCGGATTCGAACACCAATAACGAATAGCTTCATTGGTAGCATCTTTCAATGTGCAGTTTCCGCTTATTACCGGTTCAACGGTTGCACCCAGCATTCGCATTTTCTGTACGTTCAGGAACTGACGTTCAACATCGGTCTTGCCCATAAAAACAATGCATTCCAGACCCATCAAAGCACAAGCAGTAGCTGTAGCCACTCCATGTTGTCCCGCTCCTGTTTCGGCAATAATCCGGGTTTTACCCATGCGTTTTGCCAACAGAATTTGACCAAGCGCATTATTGATTTTGTGAGCTCCGGTGTGATTCAGGTCTTCACGTTTCAGATAAATCTTCGTTCCGTATCTTTCCGATAAGCGTTTGGCAAAATAAAGTGGAGAAGGACGTCCCACATAGTTTTTCAATAAATCATAATACTCGGTTTTGAACGTAGCATCTTCTTTAATCGCAAAATACGCTTCCCTGAGGCGTTCTACCGTCCCATGCAAGATTTCAGGGATATAGGCTCCTCCAAATTCACCGTAATAACCGTTTTCGTCTGCTTGATAGCTCATTTTTATGAAGTTGAATAATTAATCAGTTTGTGTATTTTTTTTGAAAACAATCGAAATTGTAAATAAAAAAGGCTTATCGTGAGTTCCGACAAGCCTTTTTTGTTATATCATTTATTTTTGACAATAAACATAGGTGTTACATCTCACGATTTGCTAATCTGTAAGTGCCACCACCAAAATTTGTTTACCGTTAAAATTGAGTTCATTTTCTTTTTGTTTTATTTTCGACTGCAAAGATGATAAATTTATTTTATTTGAGCAAGAAAAATTTCATTTTTTATATTTTCACGTAAGTTTTATTATTTGTAAGTTGAATAACCGATTGGTTTCAACGGTTTTTTATTTTGCTCATTTTGGCTGGCCAATTCGGTAAGTACCTGATAAATTTCATTAAACTGCATATTGGTATCCAACATAAATTGTTCAAGTTTCTTATTTAACTCAGCATAACCGAGTGCAAACTGACGAAGGGCGATAAAAGCCCGTACAATTTCGATATTAATTTCAATAGCTTTTGTGCTATTTAATATTCCTGCTAACATTGCCACACCATGTTCAGAGAATGCATAAGGAAGCTTTCGGGTACCTCCCCAACTTGATGTTCCATTTTGGAATATCAAATCAAACTCTTCATTGGTTAATTGAAACATAAAATCAGATGGAAATCTGTCAACATTTCGCTTAACTGCTTTATTTAGATTTCCTGTTGTTACTTCATAAAGTGCTGCCAGATCTTTGTCTAGAATGACTTTTAGTCCACGAATTTCGTAAATCTTGTTTTGAATAATTTGAATTTCCATAGCAGTTCATTTTTAACGCATTAAAAATACAAAGAATTTTCAAAATTACATCACAATGAAGAAATTATTCATGTAATATTTTCCGGTAAATACAAGTTGAATTATTACAAATAACGCATCCATATTCATGATGTTTCAGATGCTCCCCAATGCCAATAATCCCGCTGACGGATTTCCGGGGAGTCATTAGGCAGGAATCGCTTAATGTAATACCCGTTTGATTTTCACCTATTAAATGAAACAATGCTTTCTGGTCTGAAAGCGACCAGTTGCAATAACCCGGACTGTAACGGTTGGAGATTTTAAATCCCTTTCCGCCAAATTCATTTTTAAGACTTTCCTGGATTCTATCCATCGCCTTTTCAACAGTCAACGAACCAATGGCATCGAGAATATAAGCTTCCATGATATCACCTTGTTCGTTGAGTTGGTTTGTCATCCGGGTAAAATCTTCACCGGCTGTGCAAAGAAAAAGTGCAATCTGAGTTGCTTCTTTGATATAACCACACACTTGACGGCCAAGATTCAATTCCTGATTTTCAATTTTGATTATTCCTTTCTTTACATTCAAACTCTCAATTCTTTTCAGAATGTAACCACCTGAAATTCCGGCATCAAAGTTCAGTTCGCTCAAAATATCCCGGATAAAAACTACAGCAGGATGCTCATCTTCCAAATCGGACGATTTGAGAAAATCAAGTATTTCGTTGAATGTCGGTGCAACTTCGGCGAAAGTAAAATGAAAGGATTGAAAGCTCATTAAGTATACTGTTTGGAATTAAACTCTTCAACTGTTTCTAAAAATGTATTTATATTTTCTTCGGGCACAAAAGGAGGTAAATCACACCCACTGGAAATAACGAAATTAGGATAACCAGCTGTTTCCTCCAACAATTTACGGGTTGCTTTTCGGACGGATTCTCTTGTTCCCTGCTTAAAAACTCCAACCGGATTCAGATTTCCCATCACGACTTTATCCTTTGGACATTGTTTCAAAACATCTTCCATATTAATGGCATTACCAAAATGTAATGCCTTAGCACCACTTGCTATCATAGCATTGGTACAATGTCCGGTATTTCCACAATTATGCAGAATTATTGTAAATGTTTCATCCTGCACTGAATCAACTATTTGTTTTACAAAATTTGAAGAATATTCCAGACAATCATCATCAGACAGAAGTCCTGCAGCCGGTTCGGCAATAATTACTCCAGCAGTCCCGGTTGCTTTTAGTGCTTTACAATAATTCACTAAAAATTCTGTACATTTCGATAGAAGTTGAAGTACTATCTCAGGTTCAATGTAAATGGCCACCATTATTTCGGACATATCGTACAATCGGCCGGCTAAAGAAAACGGACCTATACATCCTGAAAAAACAGGTTTATTTTTTATATTTTCTGCAGAAAGTTTGTTTGCTAACAGAAATTGTGGTATCCGGCCTTTTTCTAATGAAGGAACTTCAAGTAATTCTACTGACTCTAAATCAACAACTAATCGTTCGGATACAGAAGGGACTTCATGTTCCGGGAAATTAATTTTTGCTCCGAAAGCTTCCGCTTCTACCGTCAAATCCATAATAGTTGTACAAGCAATTGTATCAAAATTATCAGATAGATATTTTATTGCCTGATACTGTGTCATTCCATCTGTTACGGCATCACGCACACTTTTACCAAGAGCTTCGATGCCCGGATGTGTCATTATAGGTAAAGGAAGAACCTTTGAGCTTTGTAGAATTTGATCAAAAAAAAGTTTCATTAAGCTGAAATTTTATCCAACCACATAATGCCTTCCTGTGGATTCTTACCGTATCCATCAGCTCCGATCGATGATGCAAATTCTGCAGAAAGTGGGGCTCCGCCAACAATGATTTTAGTTTCCGGAACAGCAATACGAATGGCATCGATGACCGGTTTCATATGAACCATGGTCGTTGTCAACAAAGCTGAAATCCCTACAACTGCATGCGGGTTTTGCAGCACCGCTTCCACAAATTTTTCAATTTTCACATCAATACCCAAATCAATGACTTCCCAGCCGGCGCCTTCCACCATCATTCCGAATAGATTTTTGCCAATATCGTGCAAATCACCGTAAACCGTTCCAAGAATAAAAGTTCCTTTACGTTTGACCGAACCATTGGCAAAGAAAGGTTTTAGATGCATCATCGAAGCACTCATGGCTTTGGCTGACAATAACATTTGAGGAACAAATATTTTGTTTTCACTGAATTTCTGACCCACTTTGTTCATGGCAGTAATTAAGGCATCGTTCAAAATCTCAGTTGGTGTAACTCCTGCTTCCAATGCCTCCTTCGTAATTTCATCTGCTCCCGGAAGTCCTTTCATTTGAGGAGGGTAAGGCGATGCCAGATTGATTTTGCCGAATTCAACACATTCGGATAGTTTCTCTAATAATTCCTGATTCATATTTTATTATTTTATGATATGATTTTATGATATGACTTCGTGATATGATTTCATGATATGACTTTGTGATATTAGTTTCACTGATATTAAATCATCAAACCGATTTATCATATCAGTGACCGAAGGGAGTAATATCAACGAAGTGAATATCTTTAATGCATCATTTGTTCCCCGTAATAACTGCCGTAAGATATAATGACGGATGAAGCGAATAAAAGTACCAGGGCAAATATCAAAATGATGTAGGTTCGTTTCGAAACCTGTTTCCACTCTTTCATTAATAGCCCGACTCCGTAACTAAAGAATATTAACATCGTCATATGCAAGACCCAGCTGATAAACTGGAAATTACCCATCCGAACATGTCCCAATCCATAAAAGAAGAATTGTCCACACCAAAGAGTTCCTGCCAATGCCGACCACAAGGTATTTTTAAACCGCTGACTAAATGGAATGCCGCTTGCTTTAGTGAATTCATTCAGCGATTTGTCTTTTATTCCGGCAATCAGAAACCATATCAGATTTACCACAAAACATCCGGCAGTAGAAACAATCAGTTTTGCATTTCCTTCAAATTCACCGGCACCGTGTTGTGCTGCAATATCCGAAATCGGTTGTCCGGCTTCGAGAGAAATATTAAAAACTGCTGAAAGGAATCCTGCAATAATTGCCAATGTCAAACCTATTTTCATTTTGAAATGAACGGAGTTTTTCAATTCGCCCAAATCCTTTTCTTTTTTAAAACCGGCCAAACCAATAAATATGATTCCGGCAACTGCCACGATCATTCCAATAAGAACAATCGTGCTTCCGGGACGATTGAAATATTCAATTACCTGACCACGAAGGATCAAAGGCGTCATGGTTCCAAGTATTGCTGAAAGTCCGATACTGATGGAATACGTTAGTGAATAGCCGATGTTCTGAATGGCAAATCCGAATGACATTCCACCAAATCCATACACACCCCCCAGCAAAAAAGCAGCCCAGAATGCTTTGGAAGGAGCATTTTTCAGAATATCGAAAAAATCAGGTACGGTGAAATATCCCACCACCAATGGCATAATCAGCCAGGCAAAAGCCGACTGAACCAACCAGAATGTTCCCCACGACCATTGTTTGGTTTTCTGACTGGGCAAATAACAGGTTGAAGCCGAAGCACCACCAACCGCGTGAAAAAATGTCCCAAGTAAAGGATTAGAATTTATCATGTCATTAATCAGGTTAAGCTAACCACATATTATAAAAGATGTTACACTCATTATTTATAATTATAAATTGTAAGAAGTCTATTATAATATGATCATTTTTTTCGATTCAAAATAACCAGAAGCAGTAGACATAGTATAGAAATACATTCCTGCTGAAAGATTGCTTTTTCCAATGCACACTTTGTGTTTTCCTTCTTTTTTAAAACTGTTCACCAATGTTTGTACTTCGTGCCCCATATTATTAAAAACTTTGATACTGACTTGTTCTGAACACGCAAGTGTAAAAGAAATCTCTGTATCATTGCAAACAGGATTAGGATAATTTTGAAAAAGCTTATAGTCTTCATTTGCAACATCATTAACCCCTGTAGTTCCATCCAGCGTAAATTGAGATGGATCAAGGGCAATTGGCGTAAAAATTAATTTTCGAATTGAACCCTTAAAATAATTCATATTATTCATACGTCCGCCTAAAGAGACCTCAGCAGTTGCAGGTAAACCTGTATATGTTGATCCAGTTTGAGTCGCATCCAACATCCCGTTTACATAGCCGTTCATCACACCATTCTTATAAGTCATTGCCATATGCATCCATTGATCGGTAGGATATGACTTAGTACCCATCTTACCGGAACCGGTAACGCTTTTAATATAAAAATCGGTAGTCCACGAACTTGTCGATCGAATCTCCATAGTCATAACTCTGGGTCCACTCATACTATCCGGACGACAAATATGAAAAACACGGGGAGCAAAATCAGTGGTGGTCGCATAAGGTTTAAAAATCATTTCAATTGTAAATTCCGAATTAGTTGTACCTAATGGATTCCCGGTTATCTGTATTCTATCGCCGGCATTTGTTCCAGGTGCTGTTATTGCATTTCCATTAAATTCCAATGCATTGCCATTGTCAGTTGTTATTATTTTAGGATTTCCAAAAATCAGTACTCCATAACCGCCAATCGAACTAAGGTTGTCAATATTCCAAACAACCTGGTTATCTTTGGCAAGCGTATATGGGATACCTATGGCTAAAATAAAGAGTAAAAGGGATAGTTTTTTCATTATTTTATTTACTACGAAAAAAGATAAATTACTGTATAAAAAAGATTAGTAATAAAAGACTCAGGGAATCAAATTGTATATAAAACCGAATAAAACAGCACCCAAAAGGACTAAACTTAAGTATATAGAAAGAATCCGAAAATTAAATACAGATTTCAAGATTACTAAATTCGAAATTCTTGTTGAGGGACCTGAAATAAAAAATGCTAGTACAGCGCCTTTGGTCATACCTAATTCAGAGAGTTGATAAAGTACCGGAATGGCTGCACCACCACAAGAATAAAGTGGAATACCTGCTCCGGCAGCAAACACTACCGATAGAAACGAACCATTTCCTAACATCCAGTCAACCTGATCACTGGTAATTAAATTTTTAATTGCTGCAGCAATTACAATAGCTATCGAAAAATACTTTAGCATGTATAAGGTAGAACCCCTAAATTCTTTTAAAAATTGCTGTAACAATGTTCTATTAACTTCATTCATTTTCTTATCCATTATTGGTGGTTCCTCTATGGATATTTTACCTACATGATTATCTAAATACATAAATAAATAACCTCCGATAACTCCAAGCAAAATGCCTGTAAATAACCGAACAAATGCCATTTCATAACTAAACGCTCCAACTGTTAACATAAAGATAGTTGGATTTAAAATAGGCGATGCTACTAAAAAAGCCATTAAAGGGGCAAGTGGAGTGCCTTTTCTAAATAAACTTCCTGCCATTGGCAAGCAAATATAAGTTCCAAGAGGAGAAATAACACCAAAAGCAGCTGCACCAAATATTGAAATATGGGCGTTCCGTTTCACCCAATCGCTTAATTTCTGTTTATCCAGAAAAGCCTGAAAAAGAGCCGTAAAAAAAATCCCAATCAGTAAATAAATCCATAAACCCGTAAAAAGTTTCCATGAATCAATTAATATATTATAGGTGTATGTATGAAAGAATCTTGATATAAGCAACTGTAAATAATCCATTTCAACGAACTAAGTCTTTTTAAATATTGGGATGTTTTTTATCTGATATGAAATGCTATACTGCAAATTCAGGGCTAATCAAATACAATTTATTAAAATGCAATGAGAAACATTATCAAGAAAATAAAAATATATTTCTTCTGCCCGTTTGTTATTTTTCCGACTAAAGAATAAAATTCTGTTATCTCAAGATTTTAAAAATATAAAACTCTGAGCTTATTGTTTTAAAAACTTCTTACTTAAAACAGAACTATTATTTAACTTAGCCGATATTATATAAATACCTGATTTCAAATTGCTGATATTTATACTTTTTTCTTTAGTTCCGGCTAGTATAACTCCATTCATATTGTATAGAGTAATTTCTGTTACATCTTCATTCTCAACAGTTAATTGGGTTGTTGTTTGCAAAATGCGAAGCTTATCAGTATGAAAAGAAATATTTTTGATTAGAGTTGTTGTAGAGAGCAAAGGAGCAGGAACATTGTAATTCTTTATATAAAATTTTAATCCATCTACTCTGTTACCCATTGTACCGGATTCGCATATATTTAAAGCAAAATCATAGCAACCGGTTGTCTGAAGCACTTTTACAAGTAATGTATTTTCTCCTTTCAATAAATTAATAAGTGGTTTGTCAGTTACTAAATTTCCGTTTGGTCTGGCTACACCGTTGTAATTATACACCTGAACACCGTTTAAATAAACAATCATCTGCTCTTCTGAATTTAGCCAGAGTTCTGATCCCGATGTAGCTTTTGGCGAGTATACATTTGTATAACAATATGTAACAACACTACTTGCAGGCTTAAGAAAACTTGCTAAATCAATTCTATCATCGAAGAAATAAATTGGGGCGGACCATCCGGGATCTCCTTTCGACGGTGCCAATTTAGCTTCATTTGCTATATATTGATTAGCCATTGTTGTATAAGGAAAGGCAGGAGAAATTAACCAAACACGGTTACCCTGGCCATAAGTGGCATGAACAGTACTTCCACGATCAAAACGATGCGTGTATTTAGTTTTAATATTCTCTCCTAAAATAGTGATACTATCCGGGTCGTTTGTACCTAAACCTATTTTTGTTGCCATTGTTAGAAAAGCTATATCATCCGGGTTTGAACCAATTATTCTGGCACAAACATGATCTACGGCAACAGGGTCCGGTCCGGCAATAATGGTATTTAGTCTTACCTGATTTGAGCCTCCGGACATGGTCGTTTTTTGACTTTCCAAACATAACAATGCATCTACAACACATAAATCAAAACGATCAATACAACTGGATAAATCGGTTAATTCCTCATCCTGCCATGACTTCCAGTTATAAGCTGCAGTAAAATGACCATGATGAATGAGTTTATAACCTCCTGCCCCACCGGCCATTTTATTAAAACCATATCTATAGCCAGCTGCAATTCCGATTTGGTTTTTTAAACAATTTGTCATTCCCGGTTCATGCATTTTCAACACAGGAACATCAATATATTTTACATTTGGTGAGACCAAATATTTATGAATCCAGTAACTTCCACCCTGATCAATAGCAAGACTATTTGTTGTTTTTTTATAAATCAGATTAACCCCTCCGGCAGCTTCATCATTTAAATCGAGCAGTTGAAAATTTATTCCTGTTAAATCAGTATCTGTAGATAAATCCTGATATCCAGCTGCCTTCCAAAGTACTCCACCCATTTGAGCCGTACTACGGGCAGAACCCTCTCCAATAAAGATAGTACAACCATTTCCATATTGTTCGTAAATAAGTTTAATAATAGCTTTTACCACCCGTATATCTGTATTTTCACCATCTCCAGTTAGCTTGGCACCCACTATATTTGGTTTTATAATTACAGAATCTCCATTGTGAACAAATTTGGAAATACCACCAACCAAATTGATGGATTTTCTGACCATATCTTTTATTTGAATAAAAGTCAGAGATGTTGATGTCACCGAAACAGGGTTTGTCAAATTCACATTATCTGATGCAATCACAGCAACCGAAGTTGCAGGTGCTGGTGCAGCAGTAAATAGCGAATCATTTCTATATGAACCATCTACAACGGTTTGTTTTCCGGTGAAAGCCATATCCATCGCAAATAAGGCGAGCAAGCTAATTGCAAGTGCCGGCCATTTTAAAAGTTTCACGTTTTTAAAATAGTTTTTAAAGG
The DNA here is from genome assembly GCA_028748945.1 of Paludibacter sp. Taxonomy (GTDB): domain Bacteria; phylum Bacteroidota; class Bacteroidia; order Bacteroidales; family Paludibacteraceae; genus Paludibacter. The sequence goes on along the minus strand of JAQTOL010000013.1, from coordinate 6,320 downwards.
TTGTCATAAGTTTTATTTTTAAAAAGTGAATATCGCTTTTTTTCAATGAATAATTTGATCAAAATTACAATATTTATTTGAATTTTATAATAACACTTGCATTTTAATTTTTCCTCAATTAACTAATTATCATTGTTGAATATCAAAACTCATATCGTTTATATTTAATCTAAATGAAAAATTTCTTCCATATCCGCCCAAAACTCTCCGATATTACGGTTCTCAATCGGTTGCATCAATGGTTTTACCACATCCCACCAACGCCGGGTCTCTTCATCTGCCGCCATTTTTGACATATCGCTTTCAAAATCATCACCAACATATTCAAAATAGGAAAAAAGTACATTGTCTTTTTTGTAAATTGAATAATTCTTTATATTACAATCATTTATCATTTTCAAAACTCCGGGCCACACAGCAGCGTGCTGTTTCACGTATTCGTCTGCACTATCAGGTTTCAGGTGAATTATTTGTCCAAATCGCTTCATATTCTTTACTATTTATTCATTTACAATTTTCCATTTAATGCCGCAAACATAGCCTCTACATTTGCCGGTGGAATATCCGGTAAAATAGCTTCGTGACTGGGTGAAATAATTAATCCGGTGGGAAATAACAGTTTTAATTCATTTACTTTATCAGCAATTTGTTCCGGATTACCATTTACCAGTAAATGTTGTGCGTCCACACCTCCGCAAAAAGATGTTTTACCTGCAAATCCTGATTTCAAATTTGGTGCGTCCATTTCGGCAGCCAGAGCTTGTATCGGATGAATGGAATCTACTCCCAAATCGATCAAATCCTGAATAATCGGATAAATGGACCCGCACGAATGATGAATCACCTTTAAACCATAACTTTTAGCCTGATCAATCAGTTTCTTTGTTCCTGAAAAAACATAGGCTCGCAAAGAATCCGGATCAACCATCAAACCATTCTGGCTCCCAAAGTCATTTCCAATTAAAACGGCATCAAGATAACCTTTTGTTGCTTCGTAGAAAAGCTCGTTTGCTTTCAGGTAGAAATCAGTAATCCGATCAATCACTGCCTGAAACATATCCGGATTTATAAGCATGACCATCAATGCTTTTTCCATTCCGAAGGCCGCACAGGCATCCTGAAAATGCGCACTCCACATCACTCCCATTCTCACATAATTTGGATCAATAGTTTGAGCTAATCGCCTTGATTCTTCCACATCGAGGTACAAAGCCGGATCGGGCCACGGGAAAGTTTCAACCAAAGCCGGATCGTCAATATCCTCGAAAAAGCCGGGTGCTGTCAATGTTCGTTCATCAGGTTTATCATCATGCGACGTTTTTGCAAATTTAAAAGCACAGGCAATATGGTTTGAAGGCGGAAAATTGTATGGAACTTCAATCGGGTAAATATCATCGTCGAGTTTTATTTTCAGTTCATCTATGGAATTAACCTTGAAATACTTCAGTAATCCCGGGACAGCAGCAGGCACAGGCAATCCCAACCACGAAGCCGGACGATCGACCGGTTGGTTCGCTATTGTTGCTAAAAAACGTTCTTTGTGAGTCATATTACCCCTAACCCCTAAAGGGGAACAAAGATTACTATTGTTTACTATTTTTTCCATTATATCAAATTTTAAATCACATTTTCGCCTCCCCATTAAGCTTCGAGGTGAACTTTGTCAAACGGACTGAGGTCTTTTTCATATTCCCCTTTAGGGGTTAGGGGTCTTTTAATTAAAAAACAAATACAATCCTATCATCAAAATAATCAAAACAATCCACGCAATTTTTACGCTGCGATCAATTTTAATCGGTTTATAGTCTATCTCTGTATGTATTGATTTTTTATCAATCAAAGAATAAACAAAAACATAGATACCCAGTATTACAAAAATGATAAATGAGACATAAAGAAAATGCAGTCCATTAAATATCAATTTATTGTAAAACAAAATCCCTGTCCCTATACTAAAAATCGTACCTAAAGTCAGTACAGAATTGATGGCTTTATGTGAAGTTTTTTTCCATAGTACGGCGAATAAGAAGGCAACCGACATAGGAGGTGCGATAAACCCGAGTACCGATTGAAAAATATTGAAAAAACTCAATCCCTGAATATAAGTAATTCCAATAGCCAGAAAAATGGAAAGTAAAGCTCCGGCTAAAACAACAATACGACCAATCAACGTAATTTCTTTGTTGGTTGCAGCCGGTTTAAACTGCTTAATATAAATATCCATGGTGAAAACGGCACTCAACGAATTCAGAGCCGAACCGACAGTACTAATCAGGGCAGCCATCATGACTACAATCACTAAACCTATTAATCCTGAAGGAAATACCGTTTCAACGAGTTTAAGGTAGGCATCGGTTGAGTTGCCTAATTTTGGAAGTAAGATAAATGCCAAAACACCGGGAATCATAAATAACGGAATATCAATCAATTTGAGCCAGGCTACGAAATTCGCACCCATTTGACCATTTTTTAAATCCTTAGCACCAAGTACCGATTGCACCATCGATTGATCGGTACACCAAAACCACACCCCCATAATAGGATAACCAATCACGATAGCCAGCCAGGGAAAATTCGGATCGTCAAGCGGCTGAAACATTTTCCAGTAACTAACAGGTGTAGCACTGATTATTTCGGAAATTCCACCAACTTTAATTACTGCCATTACTACTAATAAAATGGAAACGCCAATGAGCAAAAGCATTTGAAAAACATTGGTATAAGCAATGGCTTTTAATCCTCCGGCAATGACAAATGCTGCCGAAATCAAAACAAGTATTATAATACTGACTGACAACGGAATGTCCAGTATTTGAGACATAAAAACACCCCCAGAGAAAAGCGTCAGTCCCAACCATGAAATCAAAATGGTAATAATGCTGTACCAGGCAAGATAACGGCGGGTTTTATCGCCAAATCGTTTGCCCATGTATTCGGGCAAGGTCATTACCTGCGCCCCCAGATATCTAGGTGCAAAAACAAAAGCCAACATTAATATAAACGGAAATGCGTACCATGAAAAATTTCCGGCCACAATTCCGCTTTCGTAACCACTACTGGCATTGGCAATAAGCATCGATGGTCCGACATTGGTTCCCCACATGGTAAGTCCAATGGCAAACCAACCCAAACTCTTATTGGCGGTAAAAAGATTGTCACTCTTGTTTTTTTTACTGAAACTTGCCCAATAGGCAATTCCAAGTAGAACAACAATATAGATGACAACTACTGCAATATCTAAAGTAGATAAGTGAATTAATTCTTTCATAAGACCTCTCCCTAACCCTCTCCAAAGGAGAGGGAAAGTGCATTAAATTAGATTATTGGTTTATAATACTGTTTTTTTAAAATATAAAAATGTCGGACAATGTCCCTATGTCGCTAGCAATGGAAGTAAATATCGCCCGAAAGGCAAATAACGGACGAAGTCCGAATATCGCGACCAATGGGAGCAAATATCTGCAGAGCTACTACCGATAGCGGTCAACTATTTTCAACGCCTGTTCAATTTCTTTTTCCGATTTGAAATCGACATTAATGTGTAAACCCTGATTACCCACATTATCAAGCAATGGTTCAAGTTCATCCAACGTCACCCAGTTGGCCATGACCGATTTTCCTTCTGAAAGAATTTTCTTATACAAACCATACCATTGCGCATTTCCACCCTGAGGTTGTCCGTAACCCGGTGTCCACTGAACAGCATTTAGCTTTTTAAGTTCCAAAACTGCATCCAAATGACGAATGGCATCCACACCATCGAGATGATAAAGGGTATAATCAATTTTTTCGGTTTGCTCCCGCAAGAATGGTAAACAAAACGTGCGATAATCTTCTTCCGAAATCATAATAGACAAATCGACCTGCAACTTCGAAACTTTGCCCGGTGCCCAGAGCGAGAAATAGCAAAATGCCATTTCGCCGTTTACATTAATAATATCGTAAATTTCATTGAACACGTTGAAATATACATCATTGATTTCCTGCAATTGTTGTAAAGTATTATCAGGATCCATAATCAAATCCATCAGTACATTATCCGAACCTTTCAGACTGGCCAACACATCTAATCCTTCCACCAAATCCGGGCAACCAATCATATAATTTCCCTGCGATTTGGCCTTACATGCGTTCAGCAGGTCCTTATGCAGTTTCCACCATTTATTACTTTCATCGAAAATAATCTGACCATCGAAACCTTCTTTTTCCCGAATCCAGATAGTATCCTCTCTACCTTCCAGTTCAGCCCCAAGCACTGATGCCAGCGAACCCGGTCCAAGTTGCGTGTTGGCAACCGGTAAAATATCTGCCAGATACGAATTTCTCGACATGGTATAATGCAAATATTCAGCACGCCATTGCGGATCGAACCAAAACTGATTCATGTCCTTATGTACCGGAGGTGCTAAAATATCTTCATAAGGAGCACCTTCTTTATAAAGATGCTCCCACATAGTCAACACGATTCCTTTTCCATTCCACCAATCGGTGTAATGCTTTTTCGTTTCTTCAAAATTTGATTTCCAATTGCCCCCCAACCCCCTAAAGGGGGAGCTAATATTACTATTGTTTTCTTTGTTTTTCATTCATTTCATTTTTAAATTATCTATGGTAATTTCTCTTAATCCCCTTTAGGGGTTAGGGGTCAAAATTTAATTTCAATTACCTTTCTCATATCCATTTCGTCCGTGCAACTCACTTCTTCCGGATACATCGGAATAGAAACACCCTGTTTTACAAAAACCGGCATTTCATCCAACGGAACTTCCACATTTTTCAACCATCGATTTCCTTCAAAAACCTCTTTCGTAAAGAAATGAACCCATTTTCCTTCGGGCAAATAAATATCGCGCTTGTTTTCGGAATTCATTACCGGTGCCACCAGCATATTATCTCCAAAATAGTATTGATCCTCAATATGACGACAAGTTTTGTCGTCAGGATGATGTAAGATCAACGCTCTTAAAACAGGAAAACCTGTTTTGGTCGTTTTCTCGCTTTGTTGTAGAATATATGGAATCAGTTTGTAACGAAACTTCAACCATTTACGAATAATTGGGGCAATATTAGGATAATGCCATGGTTCTCGTTGGTGAGAACCGTGATATCGAAGGTGTGATGAAAAAACACCAAATTGTGTCCAACGAACATAAATATCATCGGGCAAAACAGAGTTCATAAAGTTCGGTACACCATGGAATCCTGGAATATCATGACTCCAAAATGCAAATCCCGAGAGTCCGAGTTGCAAGCCACCTTTGAGCGAACCTGCCAAACCATCCCACGAGCAGGCCGAATCTCCACCCCAATGAATCGGATAGCGCTGACAACCTGCCCAACCTGCTCGCGCCCAAATAATGCCGTCGCCTGTGACCTCTTTTGTCACTTCGTAAGCAGCTTTTTGGTAAAGCAACGGATAAAGATTATGCAATTTTTCAGCTGACATATTTCGATATTCAGCATCCAAATGAATGTCTTCACCAAAATCGGTTTTGATACATGCCACGCCCATATTCAACAAATTGCGAAGCAAATCTTTATACCACTCCGTGGCTTTGTCGTAGGTAAAATCAATAGTTCCGGCAAAATCCTGTACGCTGAAATTGGATGAACCGGAGATATTCCGTTCGCTTTTACTGATATATTCGTTTTCGTCTGCCTCTTTGTATTGAATGGCATTGTACGAAATGTAGGGCAATTGCCATAAACTCACCCGATAACCTTTATCTTTGAGGTTTTGAATAAATTCAATTGGATTTGGAAAACGCTCATCATTGAATTTCCACTCACAAAGCCAGTCGGTTTCAAACCAACCGGTGTCCAAATGAATCACATCGCAAGGGAAATCTTCGGTGCGCATCCGGTCACAGACTTCATTCACTTCATCAGCCGAAAAATAAGTCATGCGGCTCATCCATGTTCCGAAACTCCAGATTGGTGGCATGGTTGGGAAGCCAGTCAATTGACGATAGCCAAACAAAATTTCTTCGGGGTTTTCGCCTCCAATCATGAAAAAATCCACAACAGGTTCTTCCACTAAAATCTGAGCAGATCGGGAAGAATGATCTGCCAGCGAGAATTTCGCAAACGAAGTGGTATGAACAAACAATCCATAATTCTCCGAAGACAGATAAAAGGGAATGTTTTTATAGGTTCGTCGATTGTTTACCCCTTGACCATCCTGATTGCGAAGTTGGAAGGTTTTACCGGATAAATCCATTTTTGTGAATCGTTCGCCGGTGCCGTAAAAACATACATCATGTTTGGCCTCAAAGGCGAAAGTAGTTCGGTGCACTTCCCCATTTCTTTCCACAAATGCC
>JAQTOL010000012.1 GCA_028748945.1 Paludibacter sp. | reverse complement strand
CCCGTTCAACTCTGTTTTATTCACCATTTTCGTCCGTGCATTAAATAAATTTTGTTTTTATTTGGGATATTGTGACTTTTAGTTAACTTTGTCTCACGAAAACGATGAATAAAACACTAAGATGTTAGCAGCAGTCCATTTTGTCAGAATATTTGTATTTCATATTTTACGTTGGGATAATAATGAGTATAAACTATTCCAAACATTTGAGTTCCAGGCATATTCTTAATTAAATTATAACGAGTAATAAGTTTGTTCTTTTCTTTTCTTCTTTTGTCTAGAAATAGAAAGTGACTCTTTTTATATTCACAGTTTAATTCCCATGGATGTCCTAAAATAGACAATGAATTAATAAATAATAACGCCTGTTCATAAGTTGAAAGCTGTGCCCTTAATGTTTTTGCATAAAAGTATTTTTGTTTGAAATTAAGTCTGTTCTGAGAATTGACGTATTTCACAGTTTGGAATAAATGTCTGTAATAATGCCCTAGCCTAAATTGGTGTCCTCCATAATATTTTATGTAATTTGTATCATAGTAGTATTGATTTTGGTTTCTTTTATCAGCTTCATCAATATTCTTTCTTCGTAAAGTTATTATTTGCTCTAAGTTGACAAGTCTATCAACTACTTTGTTAACATTTCTGAATTTATCCCACTCTTCCCAATACCGACTATGTTTTATAGGTTTCATCTGAATGTAATTAAGAAGTCCAATATAAAAATCTTTCTTATATCTCTTGTTGAATATCTCGCATAACAATTTATATCCCTCGTTTCCAACACCATAAAAAACAATACAGTAAGCAATATCAATTCTCGCTATTGTTCTAACTCTTATGTGACTTTCTTCAACGTTTAATATCTCACTTATATGTTTTAGGTACTCATTTTCATAAATTTCGTGTAATTCAAATTTATGAAAATACTGTCTTAGCTCATTTCTACATGTAAGAAAGTCATCTAATACAATTTTAAATACTTGTCTCCCAGTAAACTTGAAATCAATTAATGTTCCTTCTTCATTTTTGGATTTCCTTGTAATTGATATTTCGTTAAGATTTTCTCTATGTAAACGAATTAGCTCAAAAAATTTATTCTCAAATTGCTCTGTATATGAAACTTGAGTTTGTGCAGAAAGTGTTATGATTAAAATCGCAAAACCCGCTAATGAAAATATAGTTCCAACAACTCCTCCAATAAAGTCTCCAACTTGCCCAGTTTTATCAAGTAAAAGTTCACTGTTACCATTCACAGTATACTCTAACGATAAATTTCTAAAAAAAATAAAACTTACTGTAATTCCTACAAATATCAGTAATACCGATATTATCCATAAAAATATTCTCATATTGTGTTCACGTTATTTAGAAGTCTACTGTTTTTTTTGGATTGCTGCTAACGACCGAGGCTATGCGCATCCTGCGGTTTGCGGGAGCTTTCACTTTCGCAAAGCGAAAAAGTGAATGCGGGAGCAAATACTGCTAAGTGCATGTCAGCCAGCAGGTGAGCATAGGCGTGTGTTATGCGGTCGTAGTTTTGTGCTTTCCTGTCGTGTTTTATTTCAGTTGATTAAATGCTAAAAGTCTGTTCGTTTCACTTTCCAGTTAGTCAGCACAAAGCTGTCAAAGCACGAAAATGTTCGTCACTCACAAAGTCAAGTTGATTTTTCGTTCTTTTCTTCATGTCCAACCGCCTATAAATGTTACAAATTAACGAATAAATTTTAAGTTTTCAAATATCAAAGTCGTTTTTCTTTCTTTTTCTAGCTGTCGAAATGAGCAAAATCAAAGTCAAAAAAATTTCCTTGTAAGCATTCTCTCAACAACTCGAAACGGGTTTGTCTTCTTTCGAGTTGTCAGAGAGAGTTTATTTTGTTTTCTCTCGTTTAGTCTACCAATTTGCATTAAAAAGCGGAAAGAGTCTGTAAGTCGTATTTAGTTTTTTCAATAAAAACACAATCAAACAGTTTTGTTATACAGTGTATTTATCTTGTTAATAGCCATATACAAAATTATCAGACCAGAGATTAACCAAAGATAATTCTTAGAACAATTTGTCCACATATTATTAATCGAAAAATCAAGTAAACCAAGGTCACCATAAAAATGCGTATAACAACTTAAATAGAATGTTTGAATTACAATATATAACGTGGAAAAAATCAAAAATCTAATTTTCCAGTTTTTGGGATTATGGATTGCCGTCAATATAATAGAAGCTAAAAGTAATACGTAAATTAATGAAGCAATAGAGGTGTTAAATTCCCATGAAGCAATAAATAATGCCAATGCTATTAATATGTAATTTACAATCCAGACATATTTAAATTTCAAAATACTTTTCTTTCGTATATACTTATCATTGCTAAAAAAGTATACCCCAAATATAAATGCTATAAGCGCAATAATGAATGCCAGAGTCAATACAAGATGATTTTGGAAATCCCATGGTAGATTTCTAAAAAAATGGAATTGAATAAGAATATAACTGTAAACGATAGTAAGTGATATTCTTAATTTTCCGAAAGTGTAAAATAAAATAGCAATTGGAATTAAAACAAGGGAGTAAATATCTAATTTATCCCAAATCCAAATTACTTTTAGAATTGGTATTTCCCGTGATATAAAATCTTCAATCGGAAAGAACGAAATGATTATTATCAAAGCTGAAAGTCCAATACCAATAATATCTTTTCCGTATGTCTTAATCATAATATAAGGGTTGTTTTTCATTTTTTACTATGCCGCATAACACCAAATATATACGCAATTGCGCATATATTCCATTTATAAGTTGAATTCAATAACACATATCCGATATATAGCCGGATATGTGTAGTTGCATTAACTTTTTAACCCTCAAAAATACAAACTATTTTTTAATTAATTTACTATTTGTTCGGAAATGTTTAATTTGGTTGAGATAAGAGCTTGTACGGTACCGCTGCAGGCATAGCAACAGGAAGGATTGCTCGCCGTTCTGTACGGGTTTCTATTCCCCCTTTAGGGGATTAGGGGGCCATCTTCACCATCGCCACTTTAACCCGCGTGAGTTCTTTTGCATTGTTATTTACCGTCAGCATTTGGGTGATATAACCCAGCCGCGCCACGGTAACCGTATAAGTGCCCTCGTTCAGCGATTTCAGGTAGACACCGCCGGCTTTGTAGGTTCTTTTTTTCTGAACAATTACGTCGTTCAGACTAAAAGTAATAATGGCAGCCTCCAGTCCTTTGCCCGTATCCCCATCGGTTATCCGGCACTGCAGCGCCAGTGCACGGCTCCGGTAAAGCACCTTGCGCGCAGCCCAATATTCGGCAAGAACGGCAGGTTTTTCAGAAAGCGTTATGCCAATCAGATTATCTAATTTATCTAAAATAGCCCGTTGATCGATAATGCATTCCGCTAATTGCCAGGTGATTTGTTTCCGTGCAATAATTGCTTCTTTGGGAGCATCCATCACGGTTTTATAGTCGTCCATAGCTGTTTTCAGGTTCGATAAGGATACTTCATTTACACCGTATGCTCCCAGCACTTCCCGATAGGACAGAACAGAATGGTACACAATTTCACATGAACTTATAAAATTCACATCCGATAATTTGAGCAAATGGGTTTCAGCCCGGTGAATCCTTTTCTGCAGGACGAAATCACTTGCTGTAAGCGCGTACGCCCCGGCACAGCTACTCAGATACATGGTGTTTCGGGCCAGTTTCAATTTCATATTGGCCTTTTGAATGCGGTAACCCTTAATAACAATCCCCTGTAGTTCACCCAGCCGTTGCATCTCGCAGAAATTAGAATCAAAACTGTTTTGCAGACTGCTAAATACCGGAAACTTCTGAAACAGATCCGTATATTTTTTCATCATTTCCGAAACACGTCTGCACATGGCAATAAAATTAATCTGTCTGTTTTTCATAGGATTAAATTATAAATGGTTTATACTGCCTGATTTGTCTTCATTCGTTGTCTGCTTTATTCCCGATACTGCCGAACCCGAATGATTCTATTTAAATGCCGTGTAACAGGATGTCCATATTGTTCAAACTCTTAGCCATCTTGTCCTGCTATTTATCTGTGTCCTTCTTTTTCCCGTCATTTGCACCCGACCGAATGTCAGTGTCCTTATTTATATTATCAGCGTCGTACTTTTCCTCGTCATTTTCATCCGACCGTATGTCAGCATCGTTATTTATACTATCAGTGCCGTACTTTCTCCCGTCATTTGCGTCCGACCGAATGTCAACGTCGTTATTTATTCTATCAGCGTCGTACTTTCTTCCGTCATTTGCGTCCGACCGAATGTCAGCATCGTTATTTATTTTATCTGCATCGTTATTTTCCTCGTCATTTTCATCCGACCGAATGTCAGCGTCGTTATTTATTTTATCTGCATCGTTTTTTTCCTTGTCATTTGCGTCCGACCGTATGTCAGTGCTATTATTTTTAGGTTCGGTTCCGTTCTTTTTCTTATCAATCTTATAAAACTTTATGTCAATAGCATACTACTTCCCGTCTGTTTCATTCTAAAGTGTTCCGGAGGCATAAAAATTTACTTCCGCAGCGTATAAAATTATTTTTGCCCCGATAAATTAGCTTTCAATGGCATAAGGGCTTTAGTGGGCATGCATCCAAATGGTTTCCGTATCGGTATGTTGCAACTTATTCCCGTTCCGCTGATTGTCAGGCAACGATCAGTACCAATTATCAACATACAAAAATAATAATTTTTATATAATGTTGTATACTAAGTAATATAACAACTTTAATGTCGTATTTTATAAAAAGAATAGAACGCGGATTTTCACGGACAAGGCGGATAAGAACGAATAATATTGAATCATATTTAAAACGGATTTAAGTCATGCAAGCATGACTGATAAGATAGTAAATGCCTGAATATCAATTTCGACTTGTCGAAATTAAAATCCTCCCGATAGCTATCGGGATTAAAATCCGTTTCATCCGCGTTTATCCGCGTACTATTTTCCATTTTTTTTATTCGATTATACGACATTATTTATTTCCACTTACTTAAAGCGACATTTTGTTATTTTATTGCAGGTTAGTGGGAAGCAAACGGCTCTGAATTGATATAGGATTTATCTTTAAACAGAGAAAAGTCCGTGACGGCAGGCTGAGTTTTAATATTGCCAAGTGGTACCCATCTTATTTAATGACGGACATATTTAACCTGTCGGAAGTTTAAACAAAAAAGCCACCCATCGCCGGGGGGCTTTCTTCACAATTAAAGTGCAGGTTAGCGCAAACGAAAGAAGTATTTTTAATAAGCTGCCAGCACGCGTACCGGTTCTGACTCAAGTCTTGTCAGTTCATCAATAAACCGTGCTTCGGCTGTATGTGTCCACAAGTTGAAATCACGGGTTTTGCGGTAGCGCAGTATAAAACCGAGCAAAATATCCAGGTTAAATTCGGTGGATGAAACTCCCGCTTTCGAACGCAGCGCATCGATCACGTTGCATTCCTGTTCAATATGAGTCGGGACCATCAATACCGGTTTCTGCATATACATGGCCTCGCAAACCGATTCGAAACCGCCTGTCGTGGCATAGGCTTTGGAACCCGCCATATAATTCAGGAAGTCGCTGTCCGAAAGCGCATGCATGCTGAGTGAAGGCGTCAGCAGGGTGGTTTTATTCATTTTCTTTTTATCCCAAAAGAAATGAAGCATCTGACCGGGATGTTGTTCGCTCCACGATTTCAGTTCTGTGGCATACCCGCTGTTGAGAAGATAGCCGTGGATATATTCTCCCGTAGTTGTTTCCCTGTGGAGTACTTCCGGCCGTAAAAGCGGCGGTACAAACGATATTTTCCCGAACCGGAAATGATTCTCATCGCGGAATGAAAGGGCCAGTATTTTATAGGCATTCAGTGCCGTCAACCGGGAGTAAAAATTCAAAAGCCCGAACTGCCAGCTGTTGGTACCGGTATAATGAAAGGCCGGCGTGAGAAAATAATACTGATGCGCCACATTGATCATGGGTGTTTCGGGGTTGAAAACTCCATAGGTTATTCCACAGAGCAACTCGTAGAAATTAATAACCACATCAGGTTGTTTTTCCCTGATAGTCCGGCGGATGGTGAATATACTGCCGATATAAACCGGCAACAACAATAAATTATAGAGAATACTGCCGATTAAAGAGGAACTTTTCCCTTTCGGTGTCGGCAGGAAATTCGGACTTTGAAACCGGATAATTTCGGTATTAATCTTTTGAGTAAAAAAGTCCGGCAAAGTACGACGGGCACTACTGCCGACCATTACGGCCGATACTTCATGTCCGTTGCGTTCGAGCATATGCTTAAGACTCAATGCTTGTGTAAAATGGCCCCTGCCCTCTCCCTGTATAACAAATAAGTAGTTCATCGCGCGGTTTTTTTTAGAAGAAATGATGATAAAGATTATTGGAGAATGCCACCCGAAGCGGCTTGCGGTTGGAATCGGGCATTTCAACAATTTCGATCGGTTCCGGCAAGCGAACAACATCATTATGCATATACACTTCCCAGGTTCCATCTTCATGTTCGAGCAATGCCGACATGGTTTCCACCCAGTCACCCGAGTTCAGGTAATGAATTCCATCGACCATCCGGTCGGCGGGCTGATGGATATGACCGCAAATAATTCCATCGGCATGACGGGCACGCGCCAACGCAACCAGTTCCGTTTCATAATCGGAAATATAGGACACGGCCGATTTTACTTTCTGTTTGATTACCTGAGATAACGAAAAGTAAGGCAGCCCTTTTTTGAAGCGGTAGATATTATAAAGGCGGTTTATCCACAATAAAAACGTGTATCCGATATCGCCCAGTTTAGCCAGCCAAACCATTTTAGAAGTTACATTGTCGAACACATCGCCGTGTACCACGTAGTACGTTTTGCCGTTCCGTTCATGCACATAATCCTTTACAATATCGACATTATAAAACGAAAACGGAGCCAAATGATCGATAAAGTCATCGTGGTTGCCACGGACATAAATCACCTTGGTATTGTGATGCTCCATCATCTTCATGATGATTTTAATTAAATCGGTATGCTCTTTTTTCCATTTTCCTTTGCCTCCTTTTTGCAAGTGCCATCCATCAATAATGTCACCATTCATGATAAGGGTATTGCAGTTAACCGTCCGGAGGAATTCGGCCAGTTGACGTGTTTTGGAATGTTCGGTTCCGAGATGAACATCGGAAATTACAATGGTCGGATAAAATTTTTGATTGTACATGTGTGTTTTATTTTTTATGTACAAAATAACGACTTCACTATTAAAGCATTAAAACAAAACTGTGAAAATAGCATGACATAATGCGGAAGATAAATTTGATCTGTGGTTAAAGTCAGCATATATATAAAACAACTATCTTTGCATTTTAATAATGGACCACTGACTGCTAATAATAAAACAGATACATAAACCGACAGAATATGATCATTACGAAACGAACGGATTCCGGCGACAATGACTTCAAGCAACTGGTGGCCGAATTGGATGCCGATTTAAAAATACGCGACGGAGAGGAGCATATTTTTTATGCTCAGTTTAATAAAACCGATAAAATAAAACAGGTCATTGTTGCCTATGTTCAGGACAAACCCGTTGGCTGTGGCGCAATTAAAGTATACTCCGGTGATACAATGGAAGTAAAGCGGATGTTTGTTCAACCCGCCGAACGCGGCAAGGGCATTGCCTCCGGAATATTAGCGGAATTAGAGAGCTGGAGCCGGGAACTTGGCTATAAAAAGTGTATACTGGAGACCGGACAGAAACAACCGGAAGCCATCAGGATGTATAAAAAAAATAAGTACAGCGTCATCCCCAATTACGGTCAATATAAGAATATTGAAAACAGCATCTGCTTCGAAAAGGAACTTTAAATATCAGCTAAATTTTACGATTCAAATAAACATCTTGACTGTTCCCGGAATTAATGTGGATTACTCAGGTCCGAATCAGAACTTCCAGCTTCCACCCAACGATACGGTTCGTCCGAGGTTATAAACTTTATTGGTCAATACCACCGATTTGGGAGCCCCATCCTTTACATAGTCGTAAATTTGCTCGGTAACAAAATTCTGTGCCAGTAAATCTTTGATGCCGAATTTCAGTTCCAGTCTTTCCCCTATTTTTTTATTCAGCGTAAAATCCACCACCTGCCTTGGCATTTCGTAAATATCGGGAATGACCACCTCTCCCTGGTTTAATTGTGCCGCCACCAGAATGCGTTTGCCCATCACGTTATACATAAGCGATGAGGATAAACCGAGTTTTTCATTCTGGTAATACAAAGCCGCATTAACTACAAAAGGCGATTGCCCCTGAAGCGGACGGCTGCGCTCGGTTTGGGTATTGGCAAACTGAACTTCACTGTAAATATAGGAAGCATTCATAGTCAGGCTGAAATTTTTCAATCCAATCAGGCTTTCCAGGGACTTTTTCACTTCCAGTTCCAGACCGTAGTTGGTTGCTCCTAATGCATTGGCGAACGAATAAGCCGATCCGGCACCCACACTGACCATCTCTATGGGATTGGAGAAATGCTTGTAGAATGCGGCAACCGAGAATGTTTCGGCAGGCGAAGGATAGTGTTCAAAACGCAAATCGAGGTTTTGAATGCTGGCATCTTTCAATGCCGGATTACCGGTAATCGATGTTTTCTCCGTAAAATCGTAATAACTCATAGGCGATACTTCACGAAACTCCGGACGGTTAATCGTTCGTGCATAAGCCACGCGTACCAGCGATTTCTCTGTCAGATTATAAGAGGTATTGACAGAGGGAAACAAATTAAAAGTGGGTATATTCAAATGCAGGGGAGAACCTGGATCTAAATAACCGTCCAGGGTTAGTAAATTATATTCACCCCGCACACCACCATAAACATTCAACTTGCCAACCGGGAGGTTAATGGCCACATAACCTGCCGACAGGATATTTTGTGCCTGATAGGAATTGGTGACATTTGTTTGTTCGTCGAGTGTAAGCACTTTGTTTTGTCCCAAATAAGGTTCGGTAAAAATGGTTTCAAACGGAAGCGCGTTTATAACATCGTTCGAAAATAACCCGCTGTTGGTTGCGCGGTAATCAATACTGCGTTCGGAATAATTACGGGTTTTATATTCGGAGTATTCACCGGCTTTCACAGTCGAAAGAATGTCGCCGAGGGCTACTTTTTGTTCGTAGTTGGCTGCCAGCGTACCTACATATTCGTGATTCGTCAGGTACAACCGTCCAAGTTCATTGATACTCGGTACGGTCGGCAACACATATTCATATACTCCGTCTGTATTTTCTTTCATACTCCAGTTCTGCCGATCGGGTTCAATCCGGTTTGCATAGGCAAACCCTGCAATCCAG
This sequence comes from Paludibacter sp., assembly GCA_028748945.1. GTDB lineage: Bacteria > Bacteroidota > Bacteroidia > Bacteroidales > Paludibacteraceae > Paludibacter. The sequence goes on along the minus strand of JAQTOL010000012.1, from coordinate 8,905 downwards.
TCCAGTTTGGCTTCCTTCGTTTCATCCAGGGTATGATTTCCGCTAAATTGTCCGGAATACGTGGTACGGCTCGAATACTGATTGCTAAAATACCTGAAGTTTCCAATCCGGTAATTATTCCAGCCCCAGGTATTTGCCGTTTTATCGACCCCGATCTGATTGAGTATATTTTTAAATTCGAATCGCGTACCATCAGCAGTCTGATAAGCCCAGTTGTGCATCAATCCTATTTTGAATTCGTCGGAATATATGTCGGCGTTATACTTGTATGAATAAGTAGGGGTTTCAGTCGTCGGATCAAAACGCTCATAAGCATAATTCTCCATATTACTGCGCGTATTGTAGGTGTTGCTGTAATTGAATGAAGTAATGGTTCCCAGTTTCGCGCCGCCGTGCAGGTTCCATTTCTTACCAAAAGCAATTGCTGCCTTTTGATTGGGTAAAGCGGTATGTTGTTGTGCCACCCAGTTATTATTCAACCGCAGTGCATAAGCATCGCGTTGGGTAACACCTACCAGACTCAGGTTCGCCGGATAATCGGAGGGAATACTGCGGGCACCGCTTCCCAACCCTAAAAAGTCAACAGCTGATCCGGGTAAACGATAGGTATCTTTAAAAGTAGTCTGATTATTATAAGCAATACTGTAATCTACCGTCAGAAAATTTTCATCCGGAATATTTTTAGTGAATATCTTGATAAAGCCACCGGTTGCTTCAGCCGAGAACTCAGGAGAACCGGTTTTATAAATCAGTAAATTATCGATCATATTACTGGGAATGGCATCAAATGAGAATGCCTTCACATCCGTTTCGCTACTCGGAGTGGCTGCATTATTCAGCCATACATTATTATAACGTTGATTCAATCCGCGAACCACAATAAAGCGGTTATCCTGTATCGTAACGCCCGGAATACGTTTGACCACTTCCGAGGCATCGCGGTCGAGCGTTTTACCGATTTGCTGCGACGATATACCGCTTACCACCTGAAGGGAAGATCGTACACTTTTCAACATCGACAGTTCGGTATCGGTTTTTCGTTGGGCAACCACCTGCACACCCTCCAGTTGCAAAGCCGCATCTTCCAGCTCTACATTTAAAACGGTAAGTTTGCCCTTTTCAACAATCACATCCGGAATACGTTGCGATTTATAGGACACGTACGACACCTTGATTGTGTATTTTCCCGGTGCAACTCCGGTTATTTTAAAGTTTCCATCAATATCGGCCGTGGTTCCGATTGTTGAACCTTCTATTAATAAAGCGGCTCCGGTAAGCGGTTCCTTTACTTTTTTATCCAGAACACTTCCCTGTATGCCGGTCTGGGCAAACAGAATGAACGAACATGATACTGAAATTGTTAGAATAAGAAAGCGGAGTGAAAGTAGTTGTTTCATCTGGATTTTAATCTTTATTTATACGCCGCAAAAGTAATTCATATCTGTTTCAATGAAAATAAAGAACTGTGACAATAGAGTTACGAATAACAATTCCTTGTTTATTATTAAAAACAGACAAGGTTTTATTCGCCGCTGTTTCATTTCTGTTACATTTTTCTTTCTAAATAAATCCATTCACGTAACATTCATATGTCATTCGTAAGCAATAAAAAATGTGATTGGAACTGACTTAATCGGCTTACTGATCTATAAATCATATATTTTATCTTACTCTTAGTACAAAACAGAACACGGTAAACAGCATTAAACGTAACATTACTGTAACATTCTCTTAATTTTGTTGAAATACTATCGAACTAATTTTGTAACCGATAAAGTGAAAAGACAACATCTGCTTTGAATTCAATTTCAAATTTGTTTATTCTTTTCCGATTTAAAATAACTTATTGTCAAAGTTTGTTTTAAGAACAAGATTATGAATGTAACTTTCGATCAGGTTGAAGCATCAAATAATTGTAACACCATTGTAACATATGCTTAATTTGTCTGTAATAGTTCCACTATACTTTTGCCATTGTAAACAAGCGGGTACAATTTAATTCATCTATAAATGAAGAATAAATTAACAAGTGCTTTTTTGCTTATTTTTATCAGTACAAGTGTTTTCGCACAAAATCAGAGTAATGTAGAAGAAAAATTTACTCCAAATGGAAAACCGATTGTAACAGTATTTAGTGATTTCTCAAATTCAACTTCCAGCGGGAAGAGTAATAATGCATTTGAAGTATCGCGGGCCTATTTTGGTTATGGCTATAATTTCAGCCGTGATTTTTCAGGAAAAGTAGTTTTTGATATTGCCGGCTCAGCAGGGTTGAATCCTTCCGCATTTACAGCATTTCTGAAAAATGCTTATGCTGAATATTCACACGGTATGGTGAAAGCTGATTTAGGTATGATTGGTACTTCAATGTTTAGCTTACAGGAATCTTTTTGGGGAAAACGTTATATGTATAAATCATTTCAGGATCAATATGGTTTCGGAAACAGTGCAGATCTTGGTGCTAAAGTAAACCTTCAGTTTATACCTGAACTAAGTCTGGATCTTGCAGTTTATAACGGCGAAGGATATAAGAAAGTACAGGCCGACTGTACCATGCAATTTGCAATCGTACTGACCGCTCAACCCATTAAAAATCTTTATGCACGTGTTTACTATGATTATATGAATAAACAATCGTATGCCAGTTCAAAAGTTGCCCAGTCTTCTTTCAACGTATTTGTTGGTTATAAGAGTGATAAAGCTACCCTTGCAGCTGAATACAACACTCAGATGGGAAATAAAAACACAGCAGATCACAATTGGTCGGGTTTATCGGTTTACGGAACACTACCATTTGCAAAACAATTTACAGCTATCGCCCGGTTTGATGATTTAATGTCAACTAAAGTAGGTACTGCAACAACAGGCTGGAATACTTCAACCGACGGACAGGTTTATATGGCCGGTATTGAATACACGCCTGTAAAAGGAATCCAGCTGACACCCAATTATCGCTATTCGAGTCTGACATCAGGGACCACTGCTTCAAGCATTAATCTGAGTGTCGGAATGAATTTCTAAAACAATAAATTATTAAAAAATACAATTAAACAATTAATACATTTTCATTATGAAAAAGAAAAGTTTATTTTTATCACTCGTTGCTATTTTAGCAACCATTAGTTCGTCTGCTTTTGGACAATCCTTATCGGGTGCAGGAGCAACATTTCCACTGCCGTTCTACAATATGGCATTTCAAAAATATACTGAATCGACCGGAGTAAAAGTAACTTACGGTGGAATCGGATCGGGAGGCGGTATTCGCAGCCTTTCGGACAAAGTGGTTGATTTTGGAGCTTCCGATGCTTTCCTCAGCGATAAAGAATTAGCGGAAATGCCGGCAACAATTGTTCACATGCCGACCTGTAGCGGTGCTGTAGTCGTAGCATTTAATCTTCCCGGAATTCAATCTATTAATTTGACATCCGATGTACTGGTCAATATTTTATTGGGTAAAATAAAAAACTGGAATGATCCTTCATTGAAAAAACTAAATGCAAGTGTTAAGTTCCCTGATATGCCTATTACGGTAGTCTATCGTTCGGATGGTAGCGGTACCACCAATATGTTTACCGATTACCTGACCAAGGTAAGCAAAGAATGGGCTAACAAACTTGGATCCGGAAAAACGGTCAACTGGCCTGTTGGAGTTGGTGCAAAAGGAAATCCCGGAGTTGCCGGAACTATCAGCCAAACGAAAGGTTCTATCGGCTATGTCGGATCAGAGTATTCATTTGCTCAAAAAATTCCAACTGCCTATTTAAAAAACAAAGCCGGCAAATTTATCAAACCAAGTATGGCCTCTATCAGTGCTGCCGGACAAGGTACAATTCCTGCCGACACACGGGTGATGCTGACAAATTCGGATGCTCCTTATGCTTATCCGATTGCCGGATTTACCTGGATCATTATTTACAAAGAACAAAACTATAATAACCGTACACTAGCCCAGGCTGAAGCAACACTTAAATTATTAAGCTGGATGTTAACTCCCGATGCTCAAAAAATTGCTCCGACAGTTAATTACGCTTCACTTCCGGAAGCCGTGGTTAAGAAAGCAAATGCAATTTTACGCACCGTAACGTATAACGGAAAACCAGTATTAAAATAAGATTCAAATCCTTTGAATTCAATAAGGAGTCAATTAAACTGTCAATTGATACGGTTTAATTGGCTCAATTGAATTTAATAAATACATGTTCAAGTGAATAGTGATAAAATTTTAAAGTATATTTTATTCACAGCATCGTTGCTGATTTTACTAATTTCAGGAGGTATGGTTTTCTCGTTGGTTCGGGGAGCGATGCCTTCTTTTCATGAATTTGGCTGGAAGTTTATCATTTCATCGGAATGGGATCCAACGCAGGGCAGAGAACAATACGGAGCATTATTATTTATAGTAGGAACCTTGTTGACTTCTGTACTTGCCTTACTCATCGCGGTACCCCTGGCATTTTCAACCTCATTGTTTGTTGCCGAATACTTCAAAAATACACGAATAGCATCGGTAGTAAGTACCATGGTCGATTTGCTGGCAGGAATCCCTTCCATCATTTTTGGTTTATGGGGTTTTTATATCCTGCGTCCGTTTATTGTGTCCATCGGCTTGAGTGACCAGGGTTACGGGATTTTCACTTCCGGCCTTATCCTGGCTTTCATGATTATTCCTTATGCAACATCATTAAGCAATACAAGTATTTCAATGGTATCCAATGAACTGAAAGAAGCGGCCTATTCGCTGGGAGCTACAAGGCTCGAAGTCATCTGGAATGTTATACTTCCCAATGCCCGTTCGGGAATTACCGCAAGTTACATTCTAGCTTTCGGTCGTGCCTTAGGCGAGACACTGGCAGTTACCATGTTGATTGGAAACTCGAACCGAATGCCTACCGGGCTTTTCAGTACAGGGAATACTATGTCCAGCGTGATAGCCAACCAGTTTGGCGAAGCCAGCGGATTGCAATTGAGTTCTTTAATTGAGATCGGATTACTCTTGTTTGTAATGACAACCATTATTAATGCCGTAGGGAAATTCATTATTAAAAAATTAAACCGATGAATCAAACAAACATTCTAGCGGGGAAAAAAGTAACTGAACTGATTCCTGATCTTTTTTCCGGAAGGAAACTGAAAGACAGACTATTTTTAATCGGCATTGTAATATTTTCCCTGCTCACCATTTCCATGGTTGTCTTAATCATCGGAAGTATGATTCTCAAAGGTTATCATCAGATTAACTGGGCATTTTTTACGCAATCGCCTCCCGACACGTTCCAGGCCATGATGGCAAAAATGAGCGGAAAAACAATTCCCGGCGGGATTATCAACGGGATTACCGGTTCGCTTTACCTGGTTGGTATCGCATCGCTTATTGCCATTCCATTCGGGGTTTTAATCGGAATTTACCTGTACGAAAACAGTAAAAAGAAATATGCAGGTTTCATTCGTGACATTACCGATGTATTACAGGGAGTACCTTCCATAGTTATCGGATTAATTGTATATCTTTGGGTGGTGGTTGAAATTACACATGGATATTCGGTATTGGCCGGTAGTGTTGCTTTGGCCATCATGATGCTGCCATTAATTATCCGTTCGACCGAAGAATCGCTTAAAATGATTCCAGACACCTTGAAAGAAGCGGCCATTGCACTCGGAACACCTTATTATAAAGTGGTCATGCGGGTTTTGATACCTTCCAGTTTCAGCGGATTGATGACCGGTATTTTACTGGCCATTTCAAGAATACTTGGAGAAACAGCCCCGTTGATGCTCACCACTCTTGGAAATCCGGCTATCAACTGGAATATTGCCAAACCTGTAAGTGCTGTACCTTTATTGATCTGGCAATTTTATAACGATCCGAATATGGTGGATCTGATTTGGAGCTCTTCTCTGTTTCTTATGGGATTTGTTCTTTTGCTGAATATACTCTCGAAATGGATTGCTGCAAGACAAAAATAATAGCTATACTAAAAAAACTCTTATCAAAAGAAGATGAACGATATTAATACACAACCATCCATTTTAACCATTGAAAATCTTTCAATAGCTTACGATAAAGATAAGCTTGCCGTGAAAAATGTTTCTGCGACCATAAAAAAGAATGCAATTACAGCTATTATGGGACCTTCGGGTTGCGGAAAAACAACATTATTACGGGCAATGAACCGGATGCATGAGCTTTATCCTAATATTTCAACAACAGGGCAAATCAGGTTGTACGATGAAAATATCTACGACATGTCCACCATTAAACTGCGAAGAAAAATCGGAATGGTTTTTCAGCGTCCGAATCCTTTCCCCACCCTGAGCATTTATGATAATGTGATTGCAGGATATAAACTCAACGGCATCAAACTTAAGCGGTCCGAACGTGACGAAATTGTAGAAACATCCCTGAAAAATGTAACCTTGTGGGATGAAGTAAAAAATTCCTTACACAAAAAAGGCAACTTCTTATCCGGTGGACAGCAACAACGACTTTGCATTGCCCGTGCATTGGCATTTAAACCCGATGTTATTCTTCTCGACGAACCGACTTCCGCGCTGGATCCGATTGCAACGGCTAAGATCGAAGATTTGCTGATTGATTTAAAAGAAAACTACAGCATTGTGCTGGTTACACACAATATGTCGCAAGCCGCACGAATATCGGATAACGCCATGTATATGTACATGGGTGAACTGATTGAATACGACGAAACAACAAAGATATTTACCAATCCAAAAGAAACTTCCACACAGAATTACATTACCGGAAGGTTTGGTTGAAAGCCCCCTAAATCCCCCGTGGGGGACTTAAAGAGCGGAACCAACAGCATTTAGAGTATAATGAAACAGTATTTTTATTAATCAACAAAAACATAGTCTTTGAACCCCCTAATGGGGGCTGGGGGGCTTCTAAATTTATGAGACACTTAGAACAAGAACTGGTGACACTTCGTCAGGATGTGATAGATATGTGGAAAATAGTCATTTCACAGGTTTATAATGCGGGAGAATCAATATTGTCATTTGATAAAGACCTGGCGATGAAAGTATCCATGCGGGAGAAAAAAGTAGATGCATACGAATTAAAAATTGACAGCTTCTGCGAAAACATTATTGCTTTGCATCAGCCTGTTGCCATCGATTTACGATTTGTACTGGCGGCACTGAAAATAAATTCAAATTTGGAACGTATTGCCGATTTTGCTTACGGGATTTCACGTATCTTACTTGAAAATCCTTCTGTCATTCTCGACGCAGAAGTAATTACGGATTCAAATTTACGGGGTATGATTGAACAGGTTAATAAAATGCTTCAACAGGGATTAGAATCGTTTGAAAATGAAAATTCTGATTTTGCCTCTGCCATTTTCAGTGAAGACTCCAAAGTAGACGAAATTAATGCTCAGGCCGTACATCTTGTTGCCGCTTATATTCAAAAAAATCCCGACAGAGCATTTGAATGTTTACAATTAATAAGTGCATTCCGCAAACTGGAACGCATCGGCGACCATTGCAGTAATATCGCTGAAGAAATTTTCTTCTTCATCGATGCAAAAGTCCTGAAACATTCAGAAAAGAAATAAATAAGAAAGGTAAATAGCTATTTCCCTACTCGGGAAAATACCAAAGGCAAAGCGGTTTACGCTTTGCCTTTTTCTTTTTGATTATTTTTATTGATATACAATACATTTTATATTTTTGTCATATCTTTGTAACAGTTATTACACAGCACCGAAATAAAAGAATTGTTTCTTTGTAAATTATTAAAAAGTACGACCTCACAAGTGAGTCATACTTTAATATTTAATATTTAATTCTTAATTGGTTATGAATCCATATCGTATTTTGGTTGTAGATGACGAAGAAGACTTGTGTGAAATTCTTCAATTTAATTTGGAAACTGAAGGTTACACCGTTGATGTTGCCTATTCTGCTGAAGAAGCTTTAAAAAAAGATTTGACAGTTTACAATTTATTATTGCTCGATGTTATGATGGGCGAGATTTCCGGCTTTAAAATGGCTCGTATCCTGCGTGAAAATGCGAAGAATACAAACGTTCCCATCATATTCCTTACTGCAAAAGATTCCGAAACGGACCGGCTAACCGGATTTAATATCGGTGCAGACGATTATATTTCCAAACCATTCTCTATCCGGGAAGTATTAGCCCGGGTGAAGGCTGTTTTACGAAGGATTGAAAATGGTAAGATTGAAGCACAGCCAGTTCAGCAATTGAGCTACGAAACATTACAAATGACGCTGGATAACAAAAAAGTATTGCTCGATGGTGTTGAAGTTCCATTTACCAAAAAAGAATTTGAAATCCTGAAACTCTTTCTTGAAAACAAAAACCGTGTTTTCTCGCGGGATGAAATGTTGACACGTGTATGGAGCGACGAGGTAATTGTGCTCGATCGAACCATTGATGTAAATATCACCCGGCTTCGTAAAAAGATCGGAACATATGGAAAAAATATCGTAACCCGCTTGGGATATGGATATTGTTTTGAAGAATAAGACCCCTAAATCCCCTAAAGGGGACTCTGGAGAAAGACAATTCAAAATTTATAAAAAAAACAATACTAACTAAATTCCCCTTTAGGGGTTAGGGGTCATGACTTTAAATCGCCGCATATTCTTATATTTTTTCAGCATCTTTTTCCTGATGATGGCTATCATCAGTTATTTTCAATACCAACGGGAAAAAGATTTCCGTACCGAACAGCTCGATCATCAACTGTCTACATACAATTTCACCATTCACCGGTTTATCCTTGAACAACATCCCGATTGGGATAAGCTAAAGGAATATGTACAAGTATTTCCTGACAGCCTGTTGCGGGTTACGGTAATTGATACCACCGGCGAAGTTCCTTTCGATTCATTTGTGAAAAAGGACACCGTTCTCGAA
>JAQTOL010000011.1 GCA_028748945.1 Paludibacter sp. | reverse complement strand
GGGAAAATTGCAATCAGATAATTTTAGTATTTTTAAACAGGTAGTTGAAGCTACCGGATATAATAACCAACTAAATACAATATCAGATATAATAAACAACGTGGTTTATAAATATCATTATACTTTATTTGCGGTACCGGATAGTGTGTACAAAGCCAATAACATTAATGATTTTGCCACATTGGTCGATTCATTGAAAGCAGGAAGCGATTATACTGCATCGACAAACAAGCTAAACCTGTATGTCGGGTATCATCTTTTAAAGCAGCAGATTTCATATTCTTCACTGGCAAGCTTTTCTCAGACTGATACGAAGCGTTCCAAAAATTACAGCACAATGGCTACCGACCAATTACTAAACATATCGGAAGTTAACAAAGTACTGTATGTTGATTATAATTCAACCACTAAAAGTGGTGTTCAATTTCTTGCTGTAAACCAAAACTGTAAAAATGGCGTCATGCATGTAGTAAATGCTGTCATGCCGGTACATGTACCTAAAGCAACCACGCTTCAATGGGAACTTACCGACTATTCAATTATGTCTTCTTTGCTCCCAAAATACAGAGTTTCCGGATTATCCTCAGAATATACTTATCAATTAACACAAGATATTTTTACTTGTTACAATTGGATATCGGTACCAGACACAAAACCCGGATTGTATTATATAATTTCCAGCAAAAACGATGCTGTTAAATACAAAGCACTGAACTACGACTATTTAGAGTTGAACCTTGGCATATATGGCTCAGTAGAAATGACTACTCCGACCATTATCGCCGGTACATATAATGTAACCATTGAACATTACAATCCCCTTCAGGCTACAGCGATTGGTAAGGTTGGTAAAATAATGTTTATAATTGATGGAAATTATTTTGGAGCTACAATTGCTACACAGGGCGCCTCTACTACAACAAGCCAATTCCTGAAGACTGCAGTTGGTTCTATTACATTTAGTACTTCTACTAAACACACTGTGAAAATTCTGGCATTAGACAATTATGTGTCTTATCTTGATTGTTTAACCTTTACACCTTGATAAATTTTTAATAGAAAAATCAGATTTTTATCGGATAAAATTTTAAAATGAAAATTTAATGAAAATGAAAAAAATATATTATTTATTAGTCAGTACGATCATTTTGTTAAGTTCGTGTAACGAAAAATGGGCAGAATATTATTCAGGCTCTTCCAATACTGAAGAGAATATGAATATGACTATTGTAGAATATCTGAGTGCACATCCTGAATATTCAAAATTCACCGAAATGCTCACAAAAACAGGACTTTACAGTGAGCTTTCCAAAGACCAGCAAATAACGATATGGGTTGCCGACAACGCCGCAATGGATGTTTCAGGAATAACTGACACAGACACGCTTCGTATGAAGTATCACATGAACTATTTGCCGTTCCTGCGTACCGATCTGAAAGACGGACTTCGCATTCTGTCGTTAAACGGTATTTATTTCCAAATTACGGTGAAAGGTGATTCTGTTTTTGCAAATTCATCGCAGGTTATAAAATCAATACGTCTGAAAGATGGAGTTATCCATCAAATTTCCTCGTTAATGAAATCCAGAGTCAACATCTATGATTACCTTAAAAGTCTGGGTGATGATTATTCAATGATTCGTGATACTATTTTCAAATACAGTGTTGAAAGATTTGATAAAGCAAACTCAATCCCAGTAAGTGTTGACAAAACCGGGAATACAGTTTACGACTCCGTCTTTTATGTATACAATACCATATTTGAAACAGTTAAATTCAACTCTGAATTTAGTCAATTCACTATATTTTTACCAAGTAATAATGTGATAAATGACTGTTTTCAGACTCTGCAAAGCACTTATACAAGTATGGGGAAGACGGTAGCTTTAAGTGACTCTTTACTGGCTTGGACATGGATAAAACAGGCAATGTTCTACAATGGTCAAATTAGTGATTTTAGCGCAACAGATTTAAGTTCTGCTTATAATTGTAAATGGCGAACTACAGTACAACAATTGGACCTTGCCAATCCATTAGCAATGAGTAACGGAATCGTTTACAATATCACAAAATTAAAAATACCGAACAATGTGATTATTACCCGTATTAAATCATTGGTGGAATACTGGGAATATCAGGATGTCGAGAAAATGTATCCCAGCACTGATGACTTATACACATTTACTGGCATATCCGGTAACCCTTCTGTTTTTACGGCTGATGCAACTCCAAAACCAACGATTCTACCAAACTATGTAGTATTGCAGGTAACCGGAGATGAAAATTCAAACGATGAATTTTCTGTGGAGTTTCCTCCATTAGAAAGATACGTTAATCCGATTGATGGAAAATACCACGTGCGGGTATTACAGGTTCCTACCGGTGAATACAACTTATACATGGGATTCCAAAGTTCAGGGCACCCTTATGTATTTGTCTATTTTAACGGGATTCAGATAGGAACAGAAATTCAGGCAAGTTTATCAACTCCCTGGAATTACGACCGTGTAACTGAAACTGATCCTTTAACAAAGAAATGGGATGGACTTGGAGGTCTTGTCGGAGTAGTAAATGTAACTAAAGATGATGGCACCAGCGGTATGGCTTCGTTTAAAATCAAGGTTAAATGGTCCAGAAATGACCCGGCAGGCACTAAGAGGATGCGGATTTACCACTGGGCACTGAAACCTACAGCTAACAATTATTAATCCATAAAAACAATACAAAATGAATAAAATCAAAATATCAGCACTCTGTATTGCATTGGTTCTTGGCATTGTAGCAGGTTATGCTCAGAAAACTACGTGGAATCTGGAAGGTACCGTACTTGAACCATATTATAATAAACCTGTGGAAGGAGCTGTAGTAAGTATTTCAGGTCTGAAAGAATCTGTAAAAACAGATAAGGATGGTAAATTCAGTGCCAAACTATCCTCTTCAGAAGGAGAACTAACTGTTTGGTTTCCGGGATACTATACAAACGTTCAACCAATTGCCGGTCGCAAAAACGTTACTGTCATGTTAATTCCTGAAGAAAAATCGGGATATTCTGATAATATGTTGTTGCCATTCAAAGGTTCAACTAATATTCGCGAAAAACAAACAAATCTGTTTTCTGTTCAGAAAAAAGATATAAGCCTTAATAAAAGTGAGATAGAACAGGTTTTGGCAAAAATACCGGGTTTACAAGTTATCGGGAAAAGTGGAATGCCCGGAGAAGGAAGCTATTTTAATATTCGTGGAGCAAATACATTTACGGCTAATTCGTCACCTTTGATTGTGGTAAATGGTATTCCTTACATGCCGGATATGAACGAATCCGGAGTTATCGGAGGATTTTCCAAAAGTATTCTGAATTCACTTAATCCACGTGATATTCAAAACATCACTGTGCTGAAAGGTGCCGATGCTACACTCTACGGATCATTAGGTTCAAACGGGGTAATTATGATTGAAACTGACAAAGCAGTGGATCTGGACACTAAAGTAGAATTCAGTTCTCAGTTTGGAGTGGATATGAATCAATCCAAACTACCTGTTTTGGGAGTTAGTGATTATAAGAACTACATTGGAAGCGTAGCACTTACAAAATACAGCGACATGGCCGAAGCATTAAATGCCTTTCCTTATTTGGTGGATGATCAGAATTACTATTATAAATACCTGTATAACAGCAACACTAACTGGCAGAACCTGATATATTCACCGGGTTTTACTACTGATGATGTATTGAAAATAAAAGGTGGCGATGAAATTGCCAAATACGATATTTCGATCGGTTACAAAAACAAAGGTGGCCAAATGACAGGAACGAATTATTCGAAATATTATGTCCGCGCAAATGCTGACGTAAATCTGAGTCGTAAAATTAGTTTCAATTCATCGATCATGATGTCGTATATGGATTATTCGCTGGAAGAGCAGGGAATGCTGGAGGCAACCAATCCGATTCTCGCTGCGATGAAAAAAGGTCCGCTATTTTCGCCTTACAAAAAGGATGCCGATAATAATCTATTGCCCGATTATGCCAGTATTAGGGACGATGCGGGCAATTTAATTGTAAACAACATGGTAAGCAACCCGTTGGCACTTGTAAACAAAGTAAATGCCAGCGATCAGGACTACGATGTACAAATTAATACCGGACTAAACTATAAAATGAACGATAATATAAGTATTAATGGTATTATGGGCCTGTACTACTTTTTCACCCGTCAGAATATGTTTGTACCGGGTGTAACCGAAACAAGCATCATGCCCCTCAACAATCAGTTGGCGAATAATACTGTTCGATCTGCTCAGGGAATTACTTACAATTCATACTTCAATCTGAATGCAAATTACAATAAAACGTTCAATGATTTGCATTTAGTAAAAGCATCCATCGGAGCTCAGATTGCTATGAATAAAAATGAATATGATGCAGGAAGTGGTTTTAACACAACTAACGATTTTTATAAGACTCTGGGATATGTGTCTTCAAGCAGCCGGAAGTATTATGGCTATGTAAACGCCTGGAATTGGATGAGTTACAACGCAAATGCGCAGTACATTTACAATCATCAGTTGGCCCTGGGAGCAAATATGTCTGTTGATGCATCTTCATCTACAGGAACTGATGCTCAACTTTTTCAGGTTTATCCTTCGGTAAATGCCACATGGATGACTAAGAACTCAATACTGAAAAATTTTAATTCAATCAATAAACTGAATATCCGCGCTGAATATTTTACAACCGGTAACAGTCGTTTCTCATCTTCTTTAAGTAAATACTATTACACAAACAAAGTATTCTACGAACTTTCAGGACTTACACGCTCGGGAATTCCTAATACAAAAATTGTTCCTGAGTTAAGTCAGACATTCAACCTCGGTACGGATATTTCAGTGTTCAACAACCGGTTGGATTTGACTGTCGATGTTTATTCTACAAAAAACAGCAATTTAATTATGCCGGTATCTGCGCTCGCATCTTATGGAACGGATTATGTTTATGCGAATGCTGCAAGTGCTGAAAACAAAGGAGTTGAACTTGGTGCTCAGTTTACAGCAATCCAAACCAAAAATTTAAAATGGTATTTGGGAGCAACCGTTTCTTCAAATAAAAGTAGTGTTTTATCACTGGCCGGGCAGAAAAACATGATTATGTCTATGTCCGATGGCTCGGCGGTAGTATCAGAGATAGGCAGTCCGCTATACAGCTTCTATGGATTAAATGTAGATAAATCAAATCCTGTTTTCGCTACAGCAGAACAGGCCACAACAGCTAATTTAAAAACTCCGGCAGGATTGACTTATGAAGCAGGTGACGTTCACTTCGTTGACCAAAATAATGATGGAATTATCGACGATCGGGATCGTGTAAATCTGGGAAATGCCGATCCAGCATTTTTTGGAACATTTAATACAAGTATTCAATACAAAAAGTTTGAACTTTCAGCAAACTTCGGTTACAGCATTGGTAATAAAATGTATAATGCAGTTCGCCGCAGTATGGAGTCTATGAGCGATTTCAGCAACCAACTTGTTTCGGCAAACAGACGCTGGATGAGCGAAGGACAGGTCACCGAAATGCCACGTGCATCATACGGGGACCCTCTTGGCAACAGTCAGTTCTCCGATCGTTGGATTGAAGATGCATCGTATTTTAAACTGAAAGAACTGACTTTAAGCTATAACTTCAAGTTTATGAACGGCACCACGGTTTACATCTCGGGTGAGAATCTGTTTACAATTACCAACTATCTGGGTCTTGATCCGGAAACGATGTACTCTTACGACTCTTCATTACGTGGCTTTGATTATGGGAAAGTTTCGCAAGCACGTTCGATTAAAGTAGGATTTAATGTAAAATTATAACAGACTATATATGAAAAAGTTAATATATTCATTTTTTGCAATTGTCGTTGCAGTTTCATTCAGCAGTTGTTCGGATTTTTTCAACCCGGATACATCCGAAATTTTATTGGAAAAAAACTATGTTGGTGATTATACCGAACTCTATTCGGGTTATATGGGCATTGCTGCTACTGTAAAAGATGTGGCTGATCAGGCTTCATTTCTTGAAGGACTTCGGGGTGATTTTTTGGAACCAACTCCCAATGCACCCCGCGAAATATGGGATGTTTATAATCACCAGTCTCTCGATGGAAACTCATTTGCAAGCCCAAAAGGTTATTACAATGTGATTATGAATGCCAACGACTATTTGGCACACATCTTTGCTTACCGTAAAAAAGACTCTACTTCCATTTCACAAACAAACTTTGAAGGAATGGTTGGCGGAGCATTACGTTACAAAGTATGGGCATATCTGCAATTAGCTAAAATTTACGGCGAAGCTGCTTACGTCGATGAGCCGGTGACTTCGTACGGTGAAATAAGCAAATATCCGGTACTGAAATTTGACGACTTAATTGCCAAATGCATTGAATTGATAGAAACCGGAATGAATGGAATAAATGGCAAAGGAGATATTGACTGGATTTCTGTCCTTTTTCCGGGTCAAAGTTTAGGTGACAGCAACTGGCATTGGAATAAAATTTGCCCAAGATCCGAATGCTTACTCGCTGAACTTTATCTGTACCAAAACAATTTTCAAAAAACGAAAGAAAACTGTATTGCTATGATTAAGCGTGGTGGTGAACAGGAAAATTATTCCTATCAAATAAATTTGAGTGAATACAATGGTGAATGGCAAAAAATGTTTTACACAAGAACTGCAATGCGTAAAGAGAATTCTTTTCTTCTTTTCTATGATTATTCACTTCATCAAACCAATCGGTATGTGAATTATTATTCGAATACATATCCAAATAATTATTACCTTAGACCAACTCAGGTTGGAATGAATCGATTTGCAACTCAAACCGTAGCCGGTATTCCAAATGACACATACAGAGGAGTTGGAGTAACTTACAGACTGGTAAACGGTGAGTGGGTAGTATATAAATTTTTGCAGGGTAATCTTACTTCTGATAAAATCTATACCAACGATGCCAGTATTGTTCTTTATCGTGCAGCAGAAATTCATATGTTTCTGGTGGAAGCTTTGGTTGGTTTAGGGCAATTCCAGCAAGCCTTAACATTCTTAAACAAGGGAATATCGGGAGCTGGAGTAAAAATAGTCAACAACCAGTTACAGGCTCCATTTCAGGAATATCCAACGACACTTTATCTACCAAGCGGCGATAAATCAAACAGTGGTATTCGTGGACGGGTTAACCTCGACGCTGTTGGCACTTTTGCATTGAGCTCAGCTTCAGTATTGGATACTTTGGTAAATATGCGTCGTCTCGATTCGCTAATTGTGGAAGAAGCAAGTCTTGAACTAGCCGGTGAAGGCAAGGCTTATTATGCCATGAACCGTATGGCACGTCGTTGGAGCATAAATGCTGATCGTAGCTGGGCTTCGCACTGGACAGATGCCCTGGGCAACGCAAATCCAAATAACCTTTGGGGTACTGACGTTCAGGATACCTGGGCGACTAAAGTTGGTGCAAAATATACCAATGGAACTGGTGCTACTGTTACATCTTCTTTGGAATCAAATTTAGATAACTGGTTCATAAAATACAAACTGAGCGAATAAAGAATCGCTCATAAATAAAAGGTTCAGGATTTTCACTAACTTTGGTGATTTCCTGAACCTTTAGTTTTTATTATTAAACAAAGTTCTTATGCGTATTCATTCATTCATACTCTGCTTTTTAATTCTGATAACAGGATCAACCTTCACAACAGCTCAAAATCAAGAGTCAAAATCGAAGGTATGGGATCCTGAATTGAATCTTTTTGTTGAAAAAAAATCCGATATCAAGCAACGTGAACTACGCTACAGGCCGGATGGACAGGATTTTGTCATTGTTAATGGTGATAAGAAATTCAACCGTGCATTGTATGGAACTCATACAGGCTTTCGGGTGGAAACAAGTGATGTCCCTGAATTTGCACTGTATTTACCCCGCATGGGTGGAAATCTAAGTTTTTATATCGGAAATCAGAAGAAAACCATAGCTTTAAATAACGCTTCATACATCGAAAGCAGGTACCGACCTGGTTCGAGAATTTATTCCATCACCGATTCGTTACTCCAAAAAGGCAAAATCCGTATAACTGCTTTGGCTATGAGTGAAGCCGAGGGAATTATATTGAAAATCGAAACATTCAATATCCCGCGAAATACAACTTTTTCCTGGAAATTTGGGGGTGCAGCCGACAAACGGTTCAGTCGAGAGGGCGATCTGGGTGCTGATCCGGTGGATTGTTTCTACCTGAAACCTGAATATTGTAAAGGGAATAGTTATACATTAAATAAAAATAGTTTTAGTCTTATTTTCGGAGCTAAACAGGACAGAAAACTTATCGGGACATTTCCTTTAAAATCACAACTTACCATTGAGCCTGATTTACCTGTGTTACTGGGAAAATTAAATTTAATGGAAAACCAAACTTTTTATTTGGCTATAAAAGTTCCTGATCAGGCAATGAATTTGGAATACGATTCGCTTCAGTCAATCTTCGAAAAATCAGAAAATGACCGGGTAGCATTGGCTTCCCGCATTAAAATAGATACACCCGATCCGTATTTCAATACGCTGGGTGGAACATTGGCAGTAGCTGCCGATGGTATCTGGAGTGGTGAAACCTGGTTACACGGTGCTGTTGGATGGAGAATGCCCTTAAGCGGCTGGCGGGCAGCTTATACAGGAGATTTTCTGGGTTGGCACGATCGTGCTCAAAAACATTTTGATGCCTATGCCGATTCACAAGTTAAAAATGTAGAACCGGTAAGACCTCACCCAACTCAGGATACTGCCTTACATTTGGCACGTGCCGAAAAAAGCTGGGGCACACAAATGTACAGCAATGGTTATATTTGTCGAAATCCACACCGAAGCGATCAAATGCACCATTATGATATGAATCTGTGTTATATTGATGAATTATTATGGCATTTTAACTGGACCGGTGATTTAGATTATGCCAGAAAAATATGGCCGGTCATTAAAAGTAGTTTAGCCTGGGAAAAAAGAAATTTTGATCCTGATGACGATGGACTGTATGATGCCTACTGCTGCATTTGGGCCAGTGATGCCTTATATTACAGCAGTGGTGCGGTAACACATTCTTCAGCTTACAATTACAGAGCAAATAAAATGGCGGCTGAAATTGCACAAAAAATCGGAGAAGATCCAACACCTTATTTCAATGAAGCGAATAAAATTCTGAAAGCAATCAATGCCCGTTTGTGGTTACCCGCTAAAGGCCATTGGGCAGAATATCAGGATTTCATGGGCGAAAAAAAAGTACATGAAAGTGCTGCCGTATGGACCATTTATCATGCTATCGATTCTGAAGTGCAGGATGCTTTCCAGGGATATCAGGCTACCCGTTATGTTGACACGGAAATTCCTCATATTCCAGTTGTAGCAAAGGGGTTAAAAGATGAAGGTTATGCAACAATTTCCACCAGCAACTGGTTACCCTATTCATGGTCTATTAACAATGTTGCATTTGCAGAAGTGATGAACACTGCACTAGCTTACTGGGAAGTTGGCAGAAATGAAGAAGGTTTTAAATTATTGAAAAGTTCCATACTTGATGGCATGTATCTTGGTGCAAGTCCCGGAAACATTGGGCAAATCAGCTTCTATGATGCAGCTCGCGGTGAATGTTACCGCGATTTTGGAGATCCAATCGGAGTTATATCCAGAGCATTGGTTCAGGGACTTTTCGGTATCACACCCGATGCCATGAACGGACAAGTAGTGCTCCGTCCGGGTTTCCCGCAATCGTGGAATCACGCTTCCATTAGTACGCCGGATATTGACTTCAGTTTCAAGCGTTCAGGAAGTAAGGATACTTATATTATTAATCAACATTTCCAAAAGAACCTACTCGTAAAACTTCAAATCAGAGCATGTTCCGACAGTATTGCCACACTTCTAGAGAATGGAAAACCGGCTAAATGGAAATTGATTGAAGCAGCTAACGGTTATCCTGTTCTGGAAATTTCAGTTCCCAATTCAGGGAAAATTGAAATAAACTGGAGTGGGAAACAATTATCGAACGAATATCCGGAATTAATATCCCATAAGGGTATGCAGCATATATTTCATTCAGGAGCGAAAATCATCAAATTTTCAGACCCTCAAAAAGTATTGGAGCAGGTAGTTCAAAAATCAAATGACATTAGTGGAATTATTGTCGGAGAAACAGGACACAGAACTTATTTTGTCGAATTGTCACAGGGGCAAATGATCTGGTGGCAACCGGTCAATATTGAAATAGAACAAAAGAAAATAAAGAAAACCGCAGAATTTTCAAATGTAAATACTACAACCTGCGAACCGGTAAACATGGATCAGTTTCTTAATGATTCGGTGTCCAAGATATTTAAAAACAAATATCTTTCACCACGATCTCCTTACACTACTCTTGAAATTCCAACGCAAGGTATTGGTGAATGGTGCCATCCCCTGGAAACTGCTGAAATTGATGATAATGGAATGAGAAGATTGGTGAAAAACGATATATTACAAACCAACCTTGGGGTACCGTTTCGAACTCCTGCTATCGGAAAGAATATTGCTTTCACCTCAAACTGGGATAACTTTCCAAAAAAAATAAACATTCCTCTTTATGGGTTGGCCTCACATGCTTATTTACTTATGGCGGGAACAACCAACCACATGCAAACACATTTTGTAAATGGAATAATAACTGTTGAATATACCGATGGGACTTCTGACAAGCTGGAATTAATCAATCCGGAAAATTGGTGTCCCATTGAACAAGATTATTATGTAGATAATGTTGCATTTAAATTAAATGCTCCTCGACCCTATCGTATACATTTCAAATCGGGTCTTGTTAGTAATAATCTGGGAAAAGAGTTAAATATTGAGGGTGTTTATGGACGGAAAATTGAAGGTGGTGCGGGAGTATTACTGGATATGCCATTGAATAAAACAAAAACATTAAAAAATATTCAATTACAAACTGTGGCAAATGACGTAATTATTGGACTTATGTCATTAACTTTGCAACGCGAATAATGTTGAATGAAGTTTGAAGAATTTATTTTATCAAATCAACTTCAAGGATTATAGTGCAATAATACAAATTTTTGAACGTTTGAATGTAGGAAGACTGAAATTCGAAGTTTAAACAACACATGCAATATTTCTGAACAAACACGTCATGTTGAAAGCAAATTTTAAAAAACACTTACTCCTTTCATTTTTTATTTTTAAATTGAGTTCATCCTTACTGGCTCAAGGCGGCAATTTGCCCTATGTGGACGACAAATTATTACATTTTGGATTTTCATTAGGGCTTAATGCTCTTGATTTTGGAATTACTCCCAGTCTCCAGAGTATAGATGGGAAAGTATACCAAATGGATGTATCTAACTTAAAACCGGGATTTTCTGTTGGAATAATCAGCGATTTGCGGTTAAACAGGTATTTGAATTTACGCTTCACTCCTACCCTGCACTTCGGAGAAAGGGAACTTATTTACATGACTCAGGGAGTTACTCAACGGGATACAATTAATATTACTACCATTCCAGTTTGTTTACCGCTTTATTTAAAATATAGTGCTGAACGAAAAGGAAATTACAGGCCTTACTTACTTTGGGGAGGTGGTATTTATTATGATTTAGGAAGGGATACCGGAAAAATTCTTTTATTGAAACCCTTCGATTTCTATACCGAATTTGGAGTAGGATGCGATTTGTATTTCTCTTTTTTCAAACTGTCACCCGAATTAAAATTTGCTCTCGGATTTAATGATATTTTCACTCCGCTTGATCAACGTGAAGCCGGATTCCTTAGCGATCAGGATAAAACTTTCTCACTGGCACTATCCAAGCTGACTTCACGTATGTTTACACTTACGTTTAACTTTGAGTAAGCCAATTTGAGAATAAGAAAACATGACCTTCATACGTTTGAAAGTCATGTTGTTCTTTAAATTGTAAATCGTAAATAAATTGTAAATAAATCAGAGGCTTTCAATTTCTTTAATTGTTTTTTCCATGGCAATTTGCCAGTCAGTAAACAATTTACGAAAATAAGCTTTAACTAATTTAGAATTATCTTTCCCATCGGGACAGTTAACACGTAAGATGAATTCACGGTTTAGCGCCATAATGTCCACAGTAATTTTACCAGCTTTTTCAGTATCAGCATCTTTCGACATCAAACAACGAAAATAAATATCGGTAATTAGTTCAGAAGATACAAACTGAATCGTTTTTTTTAATTTTCTACGACTTGCCATGTTATATTTTTTTATGTTTTACTCATACAAATATAAGTCAATAAAACGACGAAGCCATAAAAACAAAGGAAAATTCACAATACATACTGTAAATAAATATCCTGTTGACAATTAAAACTTTACAAACCAAACAATTAATCTTCGGAAAATCTCAAGATTTTATAGTAAATTTGCAGAAAATAAATCATTTAATTTCACGTTATTCAAATCAATCTATCGAAACAAGGATATCCGGATATACAAGCATTTTGTTCCCTTGTAAATGCTCAAAACTGGCAGGTCATGAATAATGCATCACTCAAAATATGGCTCCAATAAATAAGATTCTCTTTTTCATACTTTTACTGGCTTCATCTGTAAGTTGTATCTTTGGGTTTTCGTCCTGTAATGACGAGAACTTCTCAACCAATCCAAAATATTCACTCCAATTCTCAACAGATACGCTGGCCTTTGATACCGTATTTACTACACTGGGAAGTGCCACGTTGAAAATACTTGTTTATAACCGGAATAATGTTGCACTCAATATTAGTCATATTGGAATAGTCGGTGGAAAGGCTTCTGCGTTCCGTATGAATGTGGATGGCAGTTTAAACGAAGACAATCAATTTGAAAATATTGAAATCCGTGCTAACGACAGTATGTATATTTTTGTTGAACTGACTGTCGATCCCACCAATTCCAACTCGCCTGTTTTTATTGAAGACTCAATCGTTTTTGTGACTAACGGTGTAAATCAAAACATCAAACTACAGGCTTTTGGACAGGACATGGAAATACTCAGGGACAAATATATCCTCAATGATACAACTTTAACAAACACAAAACCCTATCTGGTATATGGTTATTTAGCCATCGATACGGCTAAAACGCTGACATTGGAAGCCGGCTCCAGGTTTTATTTCCATAACAATGCCAATCTCATAGTTTATGGCAATCTAAAAGCAGAAGGGACGGCTGATAAACCCATCACCATGCGTGGTGACCGGTTGGATAAAATCAAATTTTCGACTCCTTTTCCATACAATAATGTTGCCGGCCAATGGGGTGGCGTATTCTTACTCTGGAACGGTGGAAATCATGAGTTACAACATGTAAATATGAACAGTGGCTACGTCGGTATTTATTTTTCTAATAGTGACAGAGCTAAACTGCCAAATCTGGAAATCTCAAATTGCCGGATCCACAACTTCCTGCTTTACGGGTTGGTTGTTCAAAACGGGAATGTTACAGTCAGTAATACCGAGATCTCCAACAGTAGCAGTTACAGTGTGTACCTGAACGGAGGAAAACACACATTCATCCAAAGTACCATTGCCAATTATTTTAATAACAGTAGTGTCCAACCAGTTTCGCGGGATAAAAAACCGGCTGTGATGATTATGGATTTGAACCGCATTGCACCCATGGAAACTGTTTTCAAAAATTGTATTATTACCGGTAGTTCCGAAAATGAATTCAGTTTGGCAACACAGTTTATTGATCAATACAAGGGCATTTTCGATCATTGCTATATCAGAAAAACCGATTCATTGAATATCGCTCAGTTCACCAATATTCGTTGGTTTGAGAAAAATGACACCGTTTTCAAAAGCATCAACTACGATGTCGAGAAAAATACTTATTTTGATTTTACACCTGATTCTATTTCTCCTGTTCGAGGAATTGCTGATCCGTCGGTTGCCAGCCAATTCCCATTGGATTTAAACGGAAATAACCGGATGATTGGCAACAAACCTGATTTGGGTGCTTATCAATGGGTGCCTGCTAAATAATTTTTTGTTACAGTTTTACAGTTACACTATTTTGTATGAATTGTTCCCTATTTTCACAACATATAAACCACGTTGTAAAAATTCAACCTGAATAATTTCTCTTTCGGAGCGACATTCAGCCCTGAATAATATTTTTCCTGTTAAATCAATAACTGTCACCTGGCGTCCCAAAGCATTTTGTACGGTAAAGTCATTGATCACCAGAGTCGGATAGATTCGAGCAGTCTGATCCTGAAGTATTTCAACTACAGACAACCAATCATTCGTTAAATCAAATGTTGTAGCTTGTATTATCCAATTAGTACTACCATCCGGTACACGGGAGTAACTCAAATTCTGATCCATTGCCGGAAAACAAACCGAATCTACCACTACAACTGATCCGTATGTATTTAATCTTGAGAGTAAAATGGATTCTCCCTCTTTTCCTAATTTAAATCCCAGATGTAACACACCTTGTGACCTTTCATCGTCAGCCCACAATATAATCCGTCCTTTTGCAGGAATATTTGTTTTGATGGAATCTGTTGTTGGAATTCTCGTTAAGATTTTATTTATTGGGGAATCGGTTAAATACCAACCTGCAATATTTACATCCTTGCTTCCTCTATTATATAATTCAATATAATCGTCTTTATCTCCTGACTCATCGGAAATCAGATTATTACTGGCAACCAACTCATTGAATACAATCGTAGTTGAATCATCCGGATTTACTATATTCGATTTTTCATAAACTGCCTTCAGGTTAACGTCAGCTTCCAGCAAAGCTGAATAAATTGAGCTTGTATAAACCTGTGATACTACATTTGTATGACAAGTCAGTTTTAAATCAAAAATCAGATCGGAACTTGTTGCAGAAGTCTGATGAACCTCCACAGCTATTAAATTATCCCCTTCCTTCAGCAAACTTTGCGGTACGGAATATGTAATGAGATCACCGTTATTATAATTAGTGGACAAGGTATTAAATGTAATTGTTCCGGTTGGGAGCAAGTATCGTCCTACTTCCGTTCCATTAACATAAATTGCCGCTCCATCATCTACTAAAGCAGTTAGTATAAAATTACTTTTAGAATTCAAATCACTAATTGAAATCGTTTTGCGAAAATAAGCGGTAATATATTTGTTAGAAGAAACACCTCCATAACCGATAGTCGTCACTTCTCCTTTGCCGCCATATCCTAACTGCGCTTTTCCACTTTTCCAGTTTGCATCGTTATAGGCGACTGAAGCCCAATTCGCAGCCGGAATAGCATTTCCATCAAAACACTTCCAATCACTACCCATTGTTATCTCATCGATTGTCGAAGGAACTGATGATTCCCATTGCTTGAAAAGATACCCTGGAAGTGGCTTTGCAGCAATGGATATTGAACTGTTTTTAAAATACTTCAATACCACATCTGAACCGTGCACTGCTTCGTTGTTGAAATTATAGGAAGCTCCCGAAACATCGGAAAACAAATGAATAGACTGGATAGCTGCAGCTTTTACAAAACGATTGTTGATAAAATTCAGCATATTACCGGGACGCTTTGCTGAAAAAGTTTTCATAGTGTTAATGTCATCATTAAAACTACGGTACGAAGTCCATTTTGCTTTATGATAAACAATTTCTGTGGCAATTTTAGCTGCAATGCTATCCATTATAGCATTAACTCTGGTGGTTTCAAAGGTTGTGGAAAGATGAATGCAAAATTTATCGATAAATTTACTACGGAAAGTTGCATTTAAAATCAAACGGCGCAGCAGTAATGTCGACCATGCATCAGGTATCTTATCGGTATTTTCTCCTAACGCGTACAACAATGAGTTGTGATTAAACAGGTTTGTATCGTATAAATTAAATCCGAAATCAGTATCGTATAATATCCATCGCCATTTGCCACCGGCTTTTTTCTTCCATATTTTCACATTATTATTTGGCCAATCCGTATTCCCGTAGTAAATCTCCGAAATCATATAGTCCATAAAATTATCCATATCCATCATTTCACAAACCTTTTCGTAAACTTTATCCTGGGAAATATCGTTTTGAGAAATGTAATTGCTAAGCGGCAAATAACTCGTATCATATGGAATTGCCCACGATTCCAATAAATTGATTTCATCATCATCCAGTCCATAATTCGAATAGATAAAATCTTTACCACTGGTTTCACGCAAGTTCTGAATTCCGAAATAAACACCATTCATGTACATCACGGCAGGTTCATATGCCAGATAATCTACATCCATACGTTTTCCGGCTAGTGAAACCATAAAAGCATCCCGCATCATCGAATAATAAAAATCATTCCCCGAATTTCGCATTTGAATATCCCTGTATTTCAAACCCGGCTTAGTGGTCTTAAAAAAATCATATTGTAATTTACTGTCACCAAACTTTTTACGGGGAGAAATTTTTAAAGACTTTTGAGGATTTAGTCGTGACCAACCTCCGGAAACGGAAATATCCAATTCCTGATTAAGACGGGAAACTTTGGCAGTATCAAACAGTTCAAAATTAACCGGTCTGTCCCAGTCCTGATTCCAGTTAACGGCAGCGTTAGATCCATTCCCACTAACTCCGTTTGTTCCAGCTACGTATAATCCGATTGTATTGTCATTCAGATTTGCATTATCAGTTACAATGGAAACAATCGGTAAATTAATTCTACGTTCACCGATAAAATAAGTTGCAGTAGCAATATCGCTGGATAGTTTGCCGTCACAGAAAGATTTTGCCCTTATGAAAGCCGTGTTTCTCAAAGTCAGAATTGATCCCGGAATATAATAGGTATTATTTGTTGTAGGTTCAGATCCGTTTATGCTAAAATAAATTTTCTCGCCCGGGTTGGGAGTTTCAAAACTTAAATCCTGTCCGGTTGAGTAAATTCCTCCGGCTAATTTAAAAACAGGTTTTGAACATCGCAGGCTTGCATAGGTTTTATTATTATTGGAACTACCTGCACTGTTTTGTTCAAAGAAAACCCATTCATCAGAACCATCGATTTTTCGTCCGTAAGAAATGTTCCTGTATTGTTCAGCGTATACAACACTATCAACAACCTGAGAGAAGAAATTCAGCAAATATAATTTCCCTCCGTTTGGTTCTAATTTAAAATTAGCATGTCCAGCTCTATCATCTCTTTCAAACCATAACAAACTGAAACCGCCCGGAACTATCAATTTTGAAGCAGGATGCCATTTTCTGGGTTGAGACAAATTATCAGTGAAAAAGTAGGCTGATTGGTTTATAGATGTTGTTGAACTGGGATTATAGAGTTCTACCCACATGCTGTAATTGTACGAATCATCTAATACTGCAGAAACATTATCGGACATTATTTCATTGATTTTCAACTGGGCAATCGCTGTAATCGAAAACGTTAGAAATAAAAAAACAAAAAAATGTTTCATAATTAAATGTATTAATTCAAGATCTCTATTCAACTTTACTTTTCAGATTTCAAAGATAACTTAAAAATAATGATAACTTCACAATATTCTAATAACATTGGTTATTAATTATTTTGTGCGATCATTCAACACCTGATTTTCCAACTAAACATTTTCTAAAACCTACAAATTTTCATCTTCCTGATTTTTTCATAACTTTGTGCGGTTAAATTGATTTGTTTTTCAGTAACCTTCACCTGAAATTTTGAATGAATAAATCACTGTTATCTGTTTTAATGCTTTGCTTAGTTTTACAGACCGGGGCACAAAGCCGCGAGAAGCAGAACTTTAAAATTATGTGCTACAATGTCGAAAACTATTTTGACTGTGTAGATGATTCTTTAACCGATGATAGCGAGTATTTACCAATGGGCATGCGTGGCTGGAATAATACCAGATACCTGAAAAAACAAACAAATATAGCCAAAGTGATTACAGCCATTGGAGGTTGGGATGCTCCTGACCTGGTTGGTTTATGTGAGATTGAAAGTGATAAGTGTTTATTCGATTTAACACACTATTCCGGATTAAAAAATTTACGCTACAAGTATTTGCATCACGAATCACCGGATGTTCGGGGAGTTGATGTTGCATTGTTATTTCAGCCGAAACATTTTAAACCTGTTCATGATGAGGCAATCCATATCCGTTTTCCCGAATCACCCGAGACAAAAACCCGGGATTTGCTTTTCGTTTCAGGAATTATACCTACAGGTGACACCCTGCATGTTTTTGTTTGTCATTTTCCTTCGCGGTTGGGTGGTGAACTGGAATCAGAAGATAAACGCTCTTTTGTGGCATCGGTATTACGATCGAAAGTGGATAGTCTATTGAATATAAATGCAAAAGCAAATATTGTCATAATGGGTGATTTCAACGATTTTCCAATCAATAAAAGTATATCGGAAGTGCTGAGAGCAAAACCACTGACCGGTTCTATCGTCTCAAAAAACTTATACAATCTCATGTACAAACTGCATGCGGAAGGCAAAGGATCAAATAAACATAATGGTGAATGGGGTGCTTTAGATCAGATAATCGTATCCGGGAATCTTTTAAATCAGACTAATTCGATTTTTACGATACAAAGTGATGCTCATTTTTTCGATGCCCCTTACCTGCTCGAAGATGATAAAACTTTTTTAGGGAAACAACCTTTCAGAACCTATACCGGCATGAAATATCAGGATGGTTTTTCCGATCATTTGCCCGTTTATGCAGATTTCTGGTATTGAACCACAAAAGAG
>JAQTOL010000010.1 GCA_028748945.1 Paludibacter sp. | reverse complement strand
TATTAGAATAATGCACTTATAAACCTTTCATGTTAAATAAGCTTAATATGATACTTTTTGTAATTAGATTATATGATGTACCTTTGTAGGTCTTAAAAATAACATATACGAACATGAATAAAAACGAACAAACAGCCGTTTCATCGGACTTTAAATCCGCTTTGAACGACAAAAAACTTTTTATAGAAACCTACGGTTGCCAAATGAATGTAGCCGATAGTGAAGTGGTAGCATCCATTATGCAAATGGATGGTTTCGAACTCACTGATAAAATAACGGAGGCGGATGCCATTTTTGTAAATACCTGTTCAGTGCGCGATAATGCCGAACAGCGGGTTATTCAGCGATTGAAATATTTTCAGTCGTTAAAACGTAAAAATAAAAAACTTGTACTTGGAGTAATTGGTTGCATGGCCGAAAGGGTAAAGGATGAATTGATTACAGAGCATGGTGTGAACATTGTAGTTGGACCAGATGCTTATCTCGATATTCCGAATCTTATTAATTCAGTTGAAAAGGGGGAGAAAGCGATAAATGTGGATTTGTCTAAAACCGAAACATATAAAGACGTTCTCCCAACCCGAATCGGAGCCTCAATTTCAGGATTTGTGTCAATTATGAGGGGATGTGATAAGTTTTGTACTTATTGTATTGTTCCATATACCCGTGGTCGTGAACGCAGTCGTGAAGTTGAAAGCATTCTGAATGAAATTCGTGACCTGCAAGCCAAAAATTACAAAGAAGTAACTTTACTGGGACAGACAGTGAATTCTTACCGGTTTGAAAATGAAGACGGAACTGTAATACTTTTTCCCGAACTATTGAGTATTATTGCTGAATTAGTTCCTGATATACGTATACGTTTCACCTCGCCACATCCTAAAGATATGACAGATGATACGTTGGAAGTTATTGCCAAATATCCGAATATTTGTCGTTTTATTCACTTGCCGGTTCAATCAGGCAGTAATAAAATATTAAAACTCATGAACCGTAAATACACGCGGGAGTGGTATCTGGACAGAGTTGCAGCCATGCGTCGCATAATTCCGGATGTATCAATTGGAACGGACATTTTTTGTGGCTTTTCCGATGAAACTGAGGAAGATCATCAGGAGTCATTATCGTTGATGCGGGAAGTAAAGTTTGATATGGCTTTCATGTTTAAATATTCCGAACGCCCCGGAACGGTTGCTGCTAAACAAATGCCAGATAATGTGCCTGAAGAAGTGAAATTAAGACGCCTGGCCGAAATTATTGATTTGCAAAATTTCTTATCCAAAGAAAGTAATCAAAAAGATATTGGGAAAACTTTTGAAGTTCTTGTTGAGGGTTTCTCCAAACGTTCCAAAGAACAATTATTCGGACGCACTTCACAAAACAAAGTGGTTATTTTTCCTCGTTTGGGACGAAGAATTGGAGAAACAATTCAGGTAAAAGTGATTTCTGTTTCTTCAGCAACACTGATTGCTGAAGTAGTTGAATGATTTGCGGCAATTGGATTCTTTTTCAGATAAATGAGAAAGTAAAAAAGCATAGCGATATTTAATTGTTAATAATTTTAGATATTTTGATTCTTGGTTAAACTATTTGTAATTCAAAAAGTCAAAGTATTTGTATTTGAAAAATTAGTATTAACAATAAAAATAGTTATTATGAGAAAGTACGCAAAATTAGTATTAGCATCTTTATTTCTTTTCAGTATGTCTATAATGGCACAAGAACAGACACCTCGTGCTAATGGACAACAAACTGAATCCAGACCGGGAGGAAGGCAACAAATGTCAGCAAAAGATCGT
This sequence comes from Paludibacter sp., assembly GCA_028748945.1. GTDB lineage: Bacteria > Bacteroidota > Bacteroidia > Bacteroidales > Paludibacteraceae > Paludibacter. Next base: position 17,293 of record JAQTOL010000010.1, on the reverse strand, counting down.
GCCGAAAGTACAGCGAAAGATTTAGGTTTGACCGATGAAGTAAAAGCTCAGGTTCAGGCATTGTATGAAAAAAATGATGAAGCATTTGCAAAATTCAGATCCGAAACAAGCAGAGAAAGTCCCGATTTCAGAGAAAAATTTAAAGCATTGCGTGATGCTCAGGATGCAGATTTGAAGAAAATTATCGGAGAGGAAAAATTCGAAGCTTTGCAAAAAATCCGGGCTGAGCGACGGAAAATGAGAAATAATTAAATTGAAGCTTGCTGTTTTGTAGATTAAATTAGTTAGTAATAATGGTTCTGCAATTCAATTTCAATTGAAAACTCCCGTTGATTCTTGAATTAAAGGGAGTTTTTTTGTCAGGAAAATGTCTGAAAAATATTTTCATTCAGTATATTTTTAATAATTACCAATCAATATGTGATTTAATATATAGCATTTTTTAGCTATTTATCCAAGCCGATTGATCAATGATGAGAAACTGAATTTTTTTAATAATTATTCCTAAACACAATTTGTTAATCGGAAAATGCATGTAAAATATAAGTGCTTTATTTGATAATCAGAGTTTCCTTTTGTGATGTATGAGCACTGAAATAACCTAATGCTCCATTAGTTATGTTTGAAGTGGGGTTTGATGGTGAGGCACTGAATTGATTTATGTTTTGCGTCAAACCGTACAGATAATTATAGACATTTTTATCAATAAATTGTAAATCTACTGTTACAGTATCATCTTTTTTAGCTCTTACAAATAGAGGAAAAGGGAAGGAAAAATTAGTAGGATCCGAACCTAAATCACTTCTTAAATTAATTCTGTTTAGAATTGAATCGTTCCTCAGAATAACGAATTGAAAGAACTTGTCGGTATGTGTTGTATTTAAATATTCGGGCAAGAGTTGAATTATTGAACCTGCAGCAGGAGTTCCTTCCGGCGGTCCGAATGAGCTGGCAGTACCTGCAAGATTTTGTTGTATAATGGTATCCATTTTTAATCGGTAAGGCATGGTTGATGAAGCTGTAAAAGTTTGAGTTCCGATTTTTACTGACATAATGTAAGTATGTCCTTCTATTCCAACTAAGCTTTGTTTTGTATAAGTTCCTTTAATCGATTCATATAATGTGTCAGTTATATTCATTGTGCTATCGTAAATAGTAACGAATGCATCACTAACAAGTGGATAATCAGTTGTTTCGTTGAAATTTAATGTCTTACTGATTTTTATTTTTGCCTCACTGAACACATTGCTGATATTTCCCTCAATTACAAATTTAGGATTACTTGCATTGAGATTTATATCAATTTCTTTTTCACAACCGGAAAATAATATTGTTGTGAGAAAAATCAGTATGACAGGTAAATACTTGAATTTCATTTAAATAATTTATATTATTAGTTGAGTTTTAATGTCGTCTTCAAAATTCACTAAAATTTAAAATTCCACGATATGGATGGAACCCATTTGAATAACGAAGTTTGAATAGCAACGGTTTTGTTCGGATCTGTTTTACTTTGTTCAAAAGTAATAATATAGGGATTCTCACGTCCGTAAGCATTATAAACACTAAATGACAATTCGGAACTAAATTTCTTGCTTTCTTTTAATTTGTAGGTTGCTCCTAAGTCCAACCGATGGTAAGCGGGCATTCTATATCCATTCCGTTCGGTATATAACCAGGTGGTTTGTCCTGCCACTTCATATTTTCCGCTGGGAAAAGTAATTGCATTTCCGGTCTGATATACCCATACGGCAGATATGTTCCAACGTTTTGAAATGTCGTACATGGTTACAATTGAAATATCGTGAGTCCGATCCTGACGGGCCGGATACCAATTGTTTTTATTAATTCCATCTATGAGTTTTTCACTGCGTGATAAAGTATAACCGACCCAACCGGTAAATTTTCCTTTATTCTTTTTTAGTAATAATTCCAGACCATAAGCACGGCCTTTACCGTAAAGCAATTGGGTTTCGATTATTTGGGCTTGTTCGTTAGCGTTATCTTTATAATCAATTTGGTTTTGCATGAATTTAAAATAGGTTTCAGCACTAAATTCATACATATTATCGTTGAAATTTATAAAGGAACCAAGTGATACCTGATCGCCAATTTCAGGTTTCACATTATTGGTATTCATTATCCACTTATCGGTAGGGCTTCCCGATACTGAATTGGTAATCAGATGCATGTTTTGAGTGTTTCGCGTATAGGCTAATTTCAGAGAACTGTTGTCGTTTAAGGTATAACTTAATGAAATACGAGGTTCTAACATGAGGTAATTATGCATCGGTTGGACCGGATGAATGGTGTCAATCACGTTTTTGTTGGCATCCAGCGTATAATAATCGCTTCCTCCCATTACCAAAAAACTACTTAAACGAACCCCGTAATTTATTTTCAAATTATCAGTCGCTTGCCAGTCATTAGTTGCATAAAGTGCCGATTCAAGGCCGGTTTTATTAAGTTTAGTATCTGCCTGAATTGAGTCACTGGTGATTTGTCCGGGTGTTATGGTATGATAAATTACATTATATCCAAATTTCCAGTTATTCAGGGAATTAGGAAAGTATTGAAACTCTTGTTTTAAGTTCCAGTCTTTTATCCTCGATAAAATTTTAAATGGATTCGAACTGTCAGTAATTTCTATTCTGTAATCGTAATTACTGTATATCAGGGAGGTGTTCCCAAATAACTTGCTGTTATAAAGATGATTCCAACGTGCAGTTGCAGTGGTATTTCCCCAGTTAATACCAAAACGATCGGCAATGGCCAGTACATCTCTTCCAAAGTAACCGGAAACATAAAACCTGTCTTTATCCGAAAAACGATAATTCAACTTGGCATTGAAGTCGTAAAAGTACAACTGATTACCTTTAAACTGATCGGTTAAACCCAGAAATAAATCGGCGTAGGTTCTTCTGCCGGAAATCAAAAATGAAGACTTCCCTTTTTGTAAAGGTCCTTCAACACTAAGTTTTGACGAAATAAGACCAATTCCACCTTTAATGTCAAATTTCTGATTATCACCCTCATTCATTTTTACATCTACAACAGAGGAAATCCGGCCGCCATATTCAGCGGGAGCTGTACCTTTGTAAAGTGAAATGTCTTTAATGGCATCGGAATTGAAGGTGGAAAAAAAACCGAGTAGGTGGGAAGCATTGTAAACCGGTGCATCGTCCAATAGAATAAGATTTTGGTCTATGGTTCCACCACGTACGGTAAAACCACTTTGTCCATCACCACCCGATTTTACTCCGGGTAAGAGTTGCATAATTTTCAAAATATCCCGTTCTCCGAATATTACCGGTAGTTTACTAATTGTTTCAACTTTAAGTTTTTCAATACCCATTTGTGACTGACGAACATTTTCATTCGCTTTTTCACCCGTGATTACAACCTCATTAAGGTTATTGACGGTTTCATCTAAAATAATATTTAAACTTTTATTGGAATTGAGAATGACGGTTACAGTTTGTTTGCGATGACCAATATATGAATATTCAATTTCATAGGTTCCCTTTGCCAGATTGAGTGAATAAAACCCGTAATTATTTGTCGAACGGCCAATATTATTACTGTTTTTTACAAAAGCAACAGCACCAATCAAGTTTTCCCCGGTGTTTTTGTCGGTTATGTAACCACTAACAGTGTAGTTTTGAGCTGAAAGAGAATATGATATATTGAAGAGAAGAGTTAGTAAAAGAAGAATTCTAAATTTCATTCAGGCTTATGTTTTCTATCATAAAATTGGGAAAATATAAAAAAGACTTTGAGATTCACAAAGATATAAAATGGGAGCAGTTAAATAATTAAACTCAAACATTAAAATAGTCAATTTTGTTTTAGATTACATTTTATTTAGATTTTAGTTCAAAGCGAAATTTTATATCCGCAATTTTTAATACCAGGGTGAGTGTGTTCCCTTAAATAGTATTATCGAATGATTATAGTTTTATTTTGTGAAGTATGTGCTTTAAAATATCCCAATGCTCCATTACTAATGTTAGGTTCCGGGTTTGATGGTGTAGCACTGTATTGCCCATAATTCTGACTTATGCCGTATAAGTAATCATATACTTTCTTTTCAACAAACTGCATATCTACCTGAATAACATCATTTTTTTTCGCTTTAATAAATAGTGGGAAAATAAAGGAAGATCCTGACGATGCCATTTCTTTTCTCGGTATGATATTATTCAATAACCGGTCATTTCTTTTTACTACATATTGATAGTATTCGTCGGCTGTATGCGGATTAATGTAGTAAGGTCTGATTTGGATAATATCACCCGGCTGAGATGTCCCTTCAGGTATCCCTAAATCTCCGCCTGTTCCGGCCAGATTTTCTTGAATTATTGAATCAAGAGTTAAACCAATTGGCATTGTAGATGTAGAACTATATGTTTGATCATCTATTTTTACTATTAAATTGTAAGTATGTCCGGTTATCCCGATTAGGTCCGGATTTGTATAAGTTCCCGGAATCGTTTTTTCTGTTAATGTGTCGATTCTGTTCAGTGTTGAATCAGTAATGGTGACAAAAGCTCCGCTAACAAAGGGGTAAAGAACGTTTTCATCAAAATCAAGCGTTTTACTGATCCTGACCTTCGAATTTCCTGCTATATTACTGACATCTCCTTCAATAACAAATTTTGGGTTGCTTTTATTTAAATCGATATTAATCTCTTTTTCGCAACCCGTTAAAAGCAGTAAAGCTAAGAAAATTATTATTGTGTTCTGTCTGCTTGTCTTCATTTTTTTTACTATTTCAAAGTGAAATTCCAGGAAATGGAAGGCACCCATCTAAATAAAGATGTTTGAATGGCTACAGTTTGATTCGGGTCGTTTCCACTTCTTTCGAAAGTAATAATGTACGGGTTTTCCCTCCCGTAAGCATTAAAAAGACTAAAAGATAATTCAGAATTAAACAGTTTATGTTCTTTTAGCTTATAAGTAGCCCCAAGGTCTAACCGATGATATGCCGGCATACGGTATCCGTTACGTTCAGTATACAGCCACACGGTTTGCCCTTCAAGCATGTATTTCCCACTTGGAAAGGAAATGGCATTACCGGTTCTGTACACCCATATTGCCGATACATTCCAGCGATTCGAGATTTCGTACATACCAACTATCGAAATATCGTGTGTTCTGTCCTGACGGGCCGGATACCAATGATTCTTGTTGATTCCCTCAATTTGTTTTTCGCTACGCGACAATGAATAACCAAGCCAACCGGTAAACTTCCCTTTGCTTTTTCTGAGTAATACTTCCAACCCATAAGCCCGTCCTTTGCCGTACAATAATTGGGTTTCAATAACAGGCACCTGAATATCAGCATTATCTTTGTAATCAATTTGGTTTTGCATTGATTTATAATAGGACTCCACGCTAAACTCGTAAATATTATCATCGAAATTACGAAAATAACCAAGTGATACCTGATCACTTATTTCAGGTTTTACATTGTTTGAATCCATAATCCACTTATCTGTAGGACTTCCAGATACTGAATTTGTAATTAGGTGTAAATTTTGCGTATTACGTGTGTAGGCCATTTTAAATGAACAGCTTTCACTTATACTGTAGCTTAACGAAAGACGCGGCTCGATATTAAGATAGTTTTCAATTGGACCGGCTTGTTGTATTGTATCAATAACGTTTTTGTCAGCATTTAGGTTATAATAATCGCTACCACCCAAAACCATAAAACTGCTGAAACGAATACCGTAATTTATTTTTAATTTGTTTGTGGCTTGCCAGTTATTTGTTGCAAAAATTGCCGATTCCATTCCGTTCCTGGGTTCTTCATTACTCATCGTGGTAGCACTTGGGAAATTGATCAGACCGGGAGTTATTGTATGATAAATAATATTATAGCCCAGTTTCCATTCATTCTTTGAATCGGGAAAATACTGAAAAGTCTGTTTTAGATTCCAATCTCTAATGCTCGACAGAATAGAAAATTCATTGTGTGGATCTTCAATATCAATTTTGTAGTCATAATCGCTGTAAATCAGTGATGAATTGCTGAATAATTTACTGTTAAATAAATGATTCCAGCGTACAGTTCCTGTTTTATTTCCCCAGTTGATTCCCATTCGTTTATTCAACTCCAATGCATCTCTACCTAAATAACCCGAAATAAAAAGCCGGTCTCTATCCGATGTCTTGAAATTTAATTTTGCATTCAAATCGTAGAAAGACAGACTATTATTTTTAAAACGATCGAACAATTTTAAGAAAGCGTCTACATAAGTTCTTCTTCCGGAAAACAGGAAAGATGATTTCCCTTTTTGGATTGGGCCTTCTATGTTGATTTTTGATGATATTAATCCAATTCCACCTTTAACATCAAAGTTTTGATTGTTACCATCATTCATTTTTACATCTACTACCGAAGACAATCGACCTCCAAACTGGGCCGGTGCAGTTCCTTTATAGAGTGAAACATCTTTTATGGCATCCGAATTAAAAGTGGAAAAGAAGCCCAACAAATGTGATGCATTATATATTGGAGCATCGTCTAGTAGGATGAGATTTTGATCAATTGTACCACCCCGGACAGTAAATCCACTTTGACCGTCACCTCCTGATTTTATACCGGGAAATAATTGTAAAATTTTTAAAATGTCTTTTTCCCCGAAAATTACCGGTAATTTACCGGCGACTTCTACATTGAGTTTCTGTAAGCCCATCTGCGATTGTCTTACATTCGCATTGTCATTATTACTTGTTATAACTATTTCCTGAAGTTTATTTGGTGCCTCTTTCAGAGTGACATTTATTCTTTGATTTGCAGTAAGCGTAATGTTTACAGATTCTTTTAGGTGCCCAATATATGAGAATTCAAGTTCATAGCTTCCTTTTGCCAGGCTAAGCGAATAAAAGCCATAGTTGTTTGTACCATACCCGATATCGGGGCTGTTTTTTACCCGAACAACAGCCCCGATCAGGTATTCTCCTGTATTATTATCAGTGATATAACCGCTTATTGTATATTTTTGAGCTAATAGTAAGGTTGATGTAAACGATAATATGAAAATTATAATGATGATTTGATATTTCATTCGATACCAGATTTTTCTTTTATTGTAAACTTGTTTAAACCTGAAATTTAAATAAACAGATTGAAAAACATAAAGAGTTTAGGGATTTTAGTATTGTAATACGAATGAAAAACAGTCGAACAACCTGTTTTGTTTTAGACTTCTGACGATTTTGATTTCCAATATTTAAAGAGTTTCTTAAACCATTTTATCAGTTGTTGACAACCTCAGTGACTTTTCGTTATTTCAGCCTAGAAATCAGGGATGCTTCTGTCAAATTACCATGTATTAAAAGACTGCTTCAATGGATAAAGATTATCCGTTAAAGCAGTCTTTCTGTAGTGATAATAATTACAATTTTAGTTGCCAATCTGATACTTTATGGCAGCTTTTAGTCCGATCAACAATTTGTTGTTATAATTTAATTCTTTCTCGTAAATTGAGAAAGCCGGTTTGTGAAACACTGTACCATTATTTAAATGATTCCAGACCAGCGTCGGTCCGGCAACGATACTGAAGTTGTTGGAAATGCTGTAATCTAAATTCAGATGTATACTGTGGATTTGATCCCATAAAACCGTACAGGTTGTTTGCGATAAGAATTCAGGATTGAAACTTAGGTTTTTATTTAATGGGATGATAGTTCCTATTCCCATTCCAATGGCATAATGATTATGAGATACAGGACTATAAGATGCTATAATTGAAGTATAAAATTGTCTGACACCTGTTATGTAGCTAATGTTTACCGGAAACATTTCAGAAGCTCCGACTTCAATTGCCTGGTAACCACCCTGTTTTACAAATGATAATAATCCAATTGGAGTTCCTTTCTCAACTGTATCAACCACATTCAGAAAGCCAACTTCTATTCCGGATAATTTTTTTGTCCGGTTAAAGAAGCCTACCTGAACGCCGTTTGTTTTGTTACCAACAATGTTGGAGAACCCTATTTGCACTCCATCTACTCTGTTGCCCAGTGTATTAAAAAATCCTACTTGTAAACCCTGAAAAGAATTACCCAGCGTATTAAAGAATCCCACCTGAACTCCGTCACCAAGATTGCCGAGCGTATTAAAAAAACCGGATTGAATCCCATGAAAGGAATCACCCAGTGTGTTGAAGAAACCAATCTGAACTCCTATGCCTTTATTTCCAACGGTATTGAAAAATCCCACAGTCAGACCATCTGAATTATTGCCCACCGTGTTGAAGAATCCAATTTGACCGCTCTGATTGTTATTGCCTACTGTGTTTGCAAATCCAATTGCCAGTCCGTTGAAATTATTAGCCGTTGTATTGGCAAATCCCAGTTGCAAACCGGTATGATTGCCTTTCGCAACATTTATAAATCCGATAAGCGGTATATTTAAACCGTCCGGAATCCGATTGTAGCCTAAGGTGTAGATAATGGGTTCACGGATAGTCTTCTGTGGGATGGAGTCTTGTGCCTGAAGTTGAAAACCGGATAGCAAGGCCAATAGAAAGCTGATAATGTTATGTTTTTTCATTTTACAATATATTATTTTATAAAACGGACAAAATTTCAATACTGAACTTCATAATTAATTTTATTCTGTAAATATTTGAAATAATACACAAATATATATATTATTTTTATTGTACTAAAATCAGGTATGTTTCTATATTTTACTTTTTTCTTCATCAATAAAAATGTGTACCTTTGTGTTCGGTACGTAAGAATGAAGAATCGTTCGATATTCAATCATGTACTATCATTTATTTTAGGTCGTTTGTCATTTCTAACTTGTCATTAAATATATCATGGAAAACCAAGAAAACCAACTAAACATCGAATTGTCGGAAGAAATTGCTGATGGTATTTATTCTAATCTGGCCATTATCTCACACTCAACATCCGAATTTGTTGTCGATTTTATTCGTATTATGCCCGGAACACCGAAAGCAAATGTGAAGTCTCGCATCATCCTCACGCCCGAACATGCCAAGCGCTTACTTTTTGCTTTGCAGGAAAATATTACAAAGTATGAAAAGCAAAATGGGAAAATAAAGATTGCGGATAATAACTTTGCACCACCTGTACCCATGGCTTTTGGTGGAGGAGAAGCTTAAACAATTGAAATAAATGACAAAGGCGGATTTAGGTGTCCGCTTTTGTCATTTATTTTATTTCATAATCAGTGAAAAACGCCAGGGTTTGTTTTTCCATTCATCACCTGCATAGTCAATACCCACACGTGGAGCAGTATTAAAATCAGTTACATCGGGACCATCTTCAATCCATATTCGGTTGGATGTTTGTAAATCTTCGCCGTAAAAACTTTTGTTTATTTTCAGTTCACGACCCACTTTTCCGGAACCTATAATATTATCAATTCCTCGAATCAAAACTGCCTGAGGATGATTCTCAGCTCCGGTAACAACATTTAGCATCCAATACATGCCATAAATCAGGTAGACATAAACTTTTCCACCTCCGGAATACATAACTTCAGTTCTCGGTGTCCGTCCTTTGCTGGCATGACATGCCAGATCTTCTTCTCCCAGATAAGCTTCTGTTTCGGTAATTACGTAATGGGTTTTTGAACCATCATCCCAGGTTCGAACCAGGGTTTTTCCCAATAACTTTTGGGCTATCTGCACAGCATCGCGGCTGAATTCTTTTTGCGAAATCCTTTTCATATTGCAAACTTACTTAATTTTCTTGTTTTCTAATCATCCAAAATTGAGAAAAACACCTGAAAAAAGGGCAAATAATTGAGCTTGAAAAAAAAGATGCGTAATAGTTTGGTAATCTAAAGGAAAACAGTATCTTTGCAGTCCGTTTATTATCACAGTGTAAAGGTCAGTTTTAGTGTGTGTAAATGTCCTATTTTGTGCCGATTAGCCTCTTCCAAAATACGATTGAAACCGATGAAACGACTCAATTATTAATTAAAAACATTTTTAAAAAGTGGATACGTTAAGTTATAAAACCATTTCTGCCAACAAAGCAACGGTGCAGAAAGAATGGGTAGTGGTGGATGCTGCCGATTTGGTATTGGGACGTATGGGCTCGAAAGTAGCAAAACTTTTGCGCGGAAAATACAAACCAAGTTTCACTCCCCACGTAGATTGTGGCGATAATGTGATTCTTATCAATGCAGAAAAAGTAAAATTGACCGGTAACAAATGGAATGACCGCATTTACCTTAGCCATACAGGCTATCCGGGTGGTCAGCGTGAAATTTCTCCTGCAAAATTAATGGAAAAAAGTTCCGAAAAACTTATCCGGAAAGTGGTGAAAGGTATGTTACCTAAAAACCGTCTGGGAGATAAGCTGTTGGGAAATTTATATGTTTTCCCGGGTGCAGAACACAATATGCAGGCACAACAACCAAAACAAATCGATTTAAACTCACTCAAATAATCAGTATGGAAGTAATTAATTCCTTAGGAAGAAGAAAAGCGGCTGTTGCTCGTATTTACGTGAGCGAAGGAAGCGGACAAATAACCATTAATAAAAGAGATATTTCAGTATATTTCCCATCTCCTATTTTACAATATATTGTAAAACAACCTCTGACTAAACTGGGTGTTGTTGAAAAATACGATATCAAAGTAAATCTTGATGGTGGTGGTTTTAACGGTCAGGCCGGAGCTTTACGTTTGGCAATTGCCCGTGCATTGGTGAAAATTAACCCTGAAGATAAACCATCATTGAAAGCTGATGGATTTATGACTCGTGACCCACGTGAAGTGGAACGTAAAAAACCGGGACAACCAAAAGCACGCAAGAGATTCCAATTCTCAAAACGTTAATATTTATTTACCATTTTACTATTTACCATTTACTATTTTGCAAAGCGCTTAATCCCGCCAATAGTAAATAGTAAATGAATAAATAGTAAATGTATTTAGTTTAGTATCTAAATTGCCGAGACTCATAGTACACTTGATGGCTACTCGACGATTGAGTTCAAAAGAATGTAAACAATTTAAACAACAAAAATGTCTAGAACAAATTTTGAAGAATTATTAGAAGCAGGTTGCCACTTTGGTCACTTAAACCGTAAATGGAATCCGGCTATGGCTCCCTACATTTTTACGGAGCGTAACGGTATTCACATTATCGATTTGCACAAAACAGTGATTAAAATTGATGAAGCTGCTGCTGCCCTGAAACAAATTGCCAAATCCGGTCGTAAAATTTTGTTTGTTGCAACAAAGAAACAAGCAAAAGACGTGGTTTCAGAAAAAGCGCTGGCTGTAGGTATGCCATACATTACGGAACGTTGGGCAGGTGGTATGTTAACCAATTTCCCTACCATTCGTAAAGCTGTTAAGAAAATGACCACTATCGACAAAATGGCGACAGATGGTACTTTTGAAAATATTTCCAAACGTGAGAAATTACAAATTACACGTCAACGTGAAAAACTGGAAAAGAACTTAGGTAGTATTTCCGATTTAACCCGTCTTCCTTCTGCGCTTTTTATTGTGGATGTGATGAAAGAAAATATTGCCGTTAAGGAAGCTCAACGTTTGGGTATTCCAATCTTCGGAATCGTGGATACAAATTCAAATCCAAATAATATCGATTTCGTAATTCCTGCAAATGATGATGCAACAAAATCGGTTGATATAATTTTATCCGCCATGGTAGCTGCCATTCAGGAAGGTTTGGAAGAACGTAAAGTTGAAAAAATTGATACCGAAGCTTCTGAAGCTGTTCCTGTTGCTAAAGACAGAAAATCAAGAATTACAAAACGCCCGAGAACTCAAAAAGAAGATGATGAAGCATTGAATCTCAATGTAGCTAAAAAATTCATTGTTGACGAAAAATAAAAAAACAAGCCCCCCAACCCCCCGAAGGGGGGCTTTAATTTTATAATCAATAGAGTTACCGATGAATGAATTGTCCGTAACTCTTTTTTTAGATAACAATATAAAGACAAAATATAAACTTAAAAAAATCTTTCCCACCAGATTTTCCCCCTCCGGGGGAATAAAAGGGGGCTTATTATGGCAGTAACAATGGCAGAAATTTCAAAATTGCGCACCATGACAGGTGCCGGTATGATGGATTGCAAAAATGCACTTATCGAAGCCGAAAATGATTTTGAAAAAGCAATTGAAATTATTCGTAAAAAAGGACAGGCAGTAGCTGCAAAACGTAGCGACCGTGAAGCTTCCGAAGGTTGTGTATTGGCTAAAGCCGAAGGCGGATTTGCTGCCGTTCTGGCTTTGAAATGCGAAACCGACTTTGTGGCTAAAAATGCAGACTTTATTGCATTAACGCAATCCTTTCTGGATGCGGCAATGAATGAAAAACCAGCCGATTTAGACGCGCTTAAAGCATTGAAAATTGGTGGTAAAGCAATTGCCGACTTAATTGTTGAACGTATCGGAATTACCGGTGAAAAAATGGAATTGGACTACTATGAATTTGTTCAGGGTGGTTCAACTTCGGCTTACATTCATCCAGGAAACAAATTGGCTACTTTGGTAGCATTTGCTGAAGAAAAAGCTGAATACGAAACCATACACGGCGTAGCAATGCACATTGCGGCAATGTCACCTGTGGCTATTGATGAATCCGCCGTACCTCAAAAGCTAAAAGATAACGAGCTTTCATTGGCTATCGAAAAGACCAAAACCGAACTTGTTTCGAAGGAAGTTGAAGTTGCATTGAAAAAAGCGGGCATCAACCCCGCCCACGTTGATAGCGAATCCCACATTGAATCAAATATGGCAAAAGGCTGGATTACCGCAGAAGATGCAGCAAAAGCCCGCGAAATAAAGACAACGGTCATTGCTGAAAAATCTGCGACTTTACCCGAACAGAAAGTAAACAATATTGCCGCTGGACGTATGGCAAAATTCTTCAAAGAATATACCCTTGTAGAACAAAAGTACGAAGGAGGCGGTGAAGAAGCCGGAAAAATAACAGTAAAAGAACTGCTTGCAAAAAAACATTTAACCTGCGTTGCTTTCAAACGTGTAACGTTGAATATGGAATAGCCCCTAAATCCCCTAGAGGGGACTTTAAGAAATGGTTATTATAAAGCCTCCCGATGAATTTCGGGAGGCTTTTTATTTGTTAATAAAGTTATCAACATATTAAATTTATATGTTGATAACTTTTTTGTGTGTTATATTGTGTATTTTTAAAATATATCTATCTTTGTTCACTTGTTTTGAATTATTTACTGCGGAAATATGAATCTTAATTGAATTTTAATACGTAAGTAGCCCGAATATATTTTGCCTAGTTTAGCTTTGTGCGTTCCGACATACAAGAAATATCAATTAATAATAACTTATAAATGATTACTAATATGAGAAAATTTACTTATTTTAAGACAATGTTGCTTGCTGTCATGATGATGGTAGGAAGCGGGAGTGTATGGGCAACCTTATGGACATATGATTTTGGATCAGGAACAGGTTCATTTACTAGTTCCACAGCAAGTACCTCTTTCTTACCTACACCTACTTCAGGTACTGCAAGAGTTAGAGTTGGTACGAATCCGGGTTCTATTGTTTTGGCAAATCCTGGTTTAGCAAGTTTAGGTACTAATACAGAATTGCAAATAACTTCGAATACTGGTAGTACGTCAACTACAAAATTTTCAATTTATGACTATACTTCTGGTAAAGATGGATATGTGAAATTCAAAATAGCATTTTCTGGTGGAACAAATGGTGTATATAAATTTTCATTGGGAGATGGTGCAAATTATAGTGATAATGTTGCAATTGGCACAGCCCAAATTTTTGCAGGAATTGAGTGGACATTAGGTGCCACAAATACTGTTTCATACAAGGTATTAAATGCAAGTACATATGGAACAACTGGTATTAGTAGTCCTACAACTCTTTTTGTACAAAGTACAACAACTGTTTACTCAGTTGAAGTATATGCAAATAATACAACAATTTCTTCAAATTATAGTCGTTCAGGAACTTCATATAGTTTAGCAAATGCAACATGGGATTTATGGGTTGATGGTTCAAGAGTCGGCACAGGATTAGCGAAAGGAGGATTAACATCAGATTTGATTTTTGATTCTTTTAGTTTTAATCATCAAACTTCTGTTACCACTCCGGGTACGATTTATATCGATGATATTGAATATGCAAATGCATTGCCAGTACTCTTATCATCTCCATCCCTCACCGCTGATGCATCCAGTAATGATGTTGATAATAATATTGATATAACATTTGTAGATGATGCCAGTTGGAGAGCAGCAGTTACAGCAGTAAAAGTTGAGGGAACAGTATTAACTGAAACTACCGATTATGTTTTATCTTCTGGTAATTTACAAATAATACCTTCGGGTCTTAATGCTTTACTTACCACTTCAGGTTTAAAAGAAGTAACAATTGAAGCTACCGGTTATACTACCGCTTCATTGACACAGCAAATTAATGCTGGAACTGCTACCAAATTAGGTATGAAAACTCAACCTGCAGCACCTGCTACCAATGGTGATGTTCTGGCAACACAACCTGCCGTTTATATTCAGGATCAGTATGGAAATACTACAACGAGCACTGCTTCAGTAGTTGCTTCAGTAGGTTCGGGAACCTGGACTTTGGGTGGAACTACTTCTGTTGCTGCCGTTTCGGGTACAACTACTTTTACTGGTTTAACAGCTACAAGTACTGCTGAGGTAACGGGTGCAACTATTGATTTTACCAGTACGGGTTTAACGCCTGTAACTTCGGGAACATTTACTATTGCAACTCCACCGGCTCAAATCGATTGGGCTAACCTGCAATGGCCGGCAAGTGGTACAATAAATCTGGGAGCTACTTTTAATGTTTATACACAGGTCTATGAGCCAGGACTTACCGATGCAGCAGGACAGGGTGCCGGTGTGCAGGTTTGGATAGGTTACAGTACTTCAAATACCAATCCAAATACATGGACCAACTGGGTAGCGGCGACTTACAGCTCAGATCAGGGGAACAACGATGAATATGTTGCCAATATTGGTGCCGCAATTACTCCGTCAGGAACTTACTATTATGCCAGCCGTATTCAACTTGGAACTGCTTTATATCTTTATGGAGGGTACAACTCTGGTTTCTGGGATGGTGCTACCAATGTTTCGGGAACATTAACAGTAAATCCAGCACCTACCTTAGATTGGGTAAACCTACAATCACCGGCAAGTGGAAGCATCACAACTGCTCAGTCATTTGATGTTTATGCACAGGTGTTTGAATCGGGACTTACAGAGGCAACAGGACAAGGAGCTGGTGTAACAGCCTGGATAGGATATAGTACATCGAATACGAATCCAAATACATGGACAAACTGGGTGTCTGCAACATTTAATATACAATCGGGAAATAATGATGAATATACAGCCACATTATCGGGTCTGACCGCAGGAACATATTATTATGCCAGCCGGTTTAAATATGGATTAGCCGATTATGTGTATGGTGGATTGAATGGATTTTGGGATGTTTCCACAAGTCTGTCGGGTGTGCTGGCAGTAAGTACTCCTGAGCCGGCAGACCATGTTACAAACCTTGCAGCTACAACAACAGCTCCGACTTATAGCAGTGTTAATCTCACATGGGTTGATGCAGCGGGAGCTACAAGTTATCTGATTAAAGGAAGTGCAGTAAGTTATGAAGCCATTACCGCTCCGGTTGATGGAATATCAGAAGCAGATGGCACATTGGTAAAAAACGTAGCATCGGGAGCAGAAACTTACACATTTACAGGATTAACAGGTGAAACTACTTATTACTTCAAGATATTTCCTTATAACGGAACAAGTACTGCAGTAAACTTCAAAACAGATGGTAGTGTGCCGCAAGCCACTGCAACAACAACAATAACGCCAACACTTTGGTTAGCTGAAGATTTTAATTATACCGCAGCCTCTTTATTGACAGCAAATGGTTGGACAGCGCATAGTGGTGCCGGAACACAAGCTATTGATGTTACAGTTCCCGGTTTATCTTTTAACGGGTATGTTGGAAGTGGAATTGGTGGCGCTGCATTGGTTGATAATACCGGTGAAGATGTAAATAAATCTTTTACTGCCCAAACATCAGGAATATTATATATTGCATCACTTATTCAGATTAATGCCAATACAACTGCCGGCTATTTTTATAATTTAGGCCCAAATACTATTGGTTCAACTTTCTTTAGCCGTGTTTGGGTTAACAGTTCAGCAAATGGAATTAATATTACAAATGGAAGTACAGCGCCAAGTTCATATGTATCAATAATTAATGGAGCGACCTTTATGCTAGTTCTAAAACATAATTTTACAACGAATAAAACTGATATGTTTATTCTTAACTCTTTTTCAGCAACTGAACCTATAACTCCAGATGCTACAATAGATGAAACAATCACTGAAATTGGTAGTGTTGCCCTTAGGCAGTATAGTGCTGCACAAAACATCCTTGTTGATGGAATTAGAGTAACTACTACATGGTCTGATCTGCCAATTACTTTTACAGGCATAGGCGAATGGTCTGAAACTGCACGTTGGAATACTGCATCAGTACCCGGTACTACACAACGTGTTGTAATTGACGGTACAGCTACAATTAATTCTAACGTAGAAGTGGCAGGTTTAACCGTAAATAGCACAAAATCACTTACTGTTAATGCCGGCAAACAACTTACCGTAAGCGCAACCCTTACCAACAATGGTGTATTGAATTTATTGTCGGATAATACAAATGGTACGGCAACCATAATTACTCCGGGAACAGAACCAATACCTGGAACTTTCAACATTAGTCAATACCTGACCGGTAAAACCGGTACTTCAACCCGTGCAAACTGGTATTTATCCAGTCCGGTTTCAGGGGCAACAGCTAACGTATTTAATGTTGCCGGAGGAGTAAATCATATGACTTCGTACGATGAAACCGTTCCGGGTTATTTGGCTCAATTCAGTTCCAATACGACAGCACTTGTTCCGGGTACAGGTTATGTAACCTATATCGGCGGTGCAGATGCTACCTATACCTTCACAGGTGGCAGCTTGAACAATGGAGATGTTACACTTACCCCAACCCGTACCGGAACTGATGCCGGAAAACGTGGTTTTAATTTGGTTGGTAATCCTTATCCTTCGTATTTGAACTGGGGTTCGACTGATATTGTAAAAACAAATGTTAGAAATACAATTTGGTATCGTACCTGGAGTGGGTCTGAAATGATCTTCTTAACCAACGATGGTTCGTTTGGAACAGGCACATCATCGGCTTACATTCCGCCAATG
>JAQTOL010000009.1 GCA_028748945.1 Paludibacter sp. | reverse complement strand
TGAAGATATTATTAACGATAGTACATTTTCAAGTGGATTGAAAGTAGGTGATAAAGTCAGGTTTGGTGGATATTTGACTAAGAACGATTCAAATACAACTGTTTTATGTCGTACAATCGGTGTTGCTACCTGCTACGAACTGGAACCAGCTGATTGCATTATGGACAAAGTCGGGGTGGTAGTAGCCGGAATTGATGGTTGTAGTGGAAAAATATTTATTGAAGACACCTCATATCCTGGCATGAGTATGATTCGTCAGTTATATGATATTGAAAAAAATGTCAGCAGTACAGGTATTTTATCAGGTGAACTGAAAGTAGGTGATAAAGTGCAGTTTGGAGGATATTTGACTCAGAAAGATTCTACTATGTCGATTCTGTGTTATACAGTTGGAGTAGCTACCTGTTACAAAATAATTGAAACACCTGCTTGCGTGATGAATAAAACTGGTATAGTTGTACCAGGAATAGATGGCTGTACCGGACAATTATTTATACAAGAGTATTCTCCGGTTGGTTCAGCACGACAATTATATTCCATTAAAGATATTCCGGTTTTGAATAGTGATAGCACAACTACTATTGGATTAAAAGTTGGAGATAAAGTTAAGTTCGGTGGATATTTGACTCCGAAAGATTCTTCGATGTCGATTCTGTGTTTTACAGTTGGTGTAGCTACATGCTACGAAGTAACGAAAGCGGAAAGTACATATCCATTAACCGGTTCTATACAAGCTGGAAGTGAATTGATGAAAACAGGATATGCAGTTTTATTCAAAAAAAGTTATTGCAAAGCCATTGCTTCAAGTGAGATCAGTAATGGTACATTTGAATTTGCTAATTTATCAAAAGCTGAATATACCGTATATGTAATTCCTGATTTGACTAGTTATAAAAATTATCTGCCAACTTTCTATATCAATAAATTAAAGTTTAAAAATGCAGATTATATAACCTTAAATGACAGCAGTAATAATGTAGTAGTTAATTTGAGAAAATTCGTATTGACCACTGGAACAGGCAAAATTTCCGGCAATATATTTTTCGAAACTTATGGTATAAAAGACAGCGTACTGGCTGAAATCGGTTCAAAAATAAATACTTTAAATACAATTGCAAATAACACACCGGTAATACTGTACAATAGTGCTAATGAGCCTGTAGCGTGGACAATGACAGACACGAACGGCTATTATGTTTTTGAAAAAATAGCTTTAGGTACTTACAAAGTCGTTGCTGAAACTGCTGCAGCAATAGCCGAGTATGTTGTGGTTTTAACAGACAACAATTCAGCTATCAATGCCGATTTATTACTTAAAAGTCAACAAATTGATACAGGTTTTAATAGTGTTGAGAGTGTTGTAACCGATATTTATCCTAATCCGGTGGAAGTTAATTTGTTTATTGATGTAAGCGATGATACAGCAGTCGGTATTTACAATGTGTTAGGGAAATTAGTATACAACGAAAATTTGAAATATGGAGTAAATAAACTGGATTTACGATATATTGGTAGAGGTATTTACTTTGTCAAAGTAGGGAATAGTACTTATAAAATTGTAAAAAAATAATAGTACTATTCCAAAAAAACAAGTCCTAAAAACCTTAAGGTTTTTAGGACTTGTCATATCAGGGTTTAAGATTTAATTATCCGTAAATAATTTTTCCGTCCTTGTCTTTAAAATCTTCGAAGCTTTTATTGTATTGCTCCATAGCATTGTAGCTCATTGCCATACTCGAAAATCCACCATCATGAAGTAAATTCTGCATGGTAACTTTGCGCGTTAGATCGCTAAACATGACTACACAATAGTCGGCACAATCCGATGCAGTTGCATTACCAAGCGGAGACATCCGGTCCGAAAAATCGAGTAAGCCATCAATGCCTTTTACGCCACTTCCGGCAGTTGTTACGGTTGGTGATTGAGAAATGGTATTTACTCGTACTTTATGTTCCCGTCCATAAATATATCCAAAACTACGGGCAATGGATTCCAGCATTGATTTGGCATCTGCCATATCGTTATATCCGAATACCGTTCGTTGAGCTGCCATGTAACTCAGAGCCACAACAGAACCATATTCATTAATGGCATCCATCTTCTTGGCAACCTGTAACATTTTATGAAACGAGATAGCCGAAATATCAAGCGTAGTTGTAAGCATATCGTAGTCAAGATCATCGTATGTACGTTTTTTACGAACGTTTGGAGACATTCCGATAGAATGCAGGACAAAATCTATTTTACCTCCTAAGGCTTCCATAGATTGTATAAATACTTGTTCCAAATCGGCTACACTTGTTGCATCGGCAGGAATCAGTTTTGCATTAAGTTTTTCAGCCAGCTCATTTGTTGTTCCCATACGAACAGCAAGCGGTGTGTTCGATAAAGTGATTATGGCACCTTCTTCGACAACGCGTTCAGCAACTTTCCATGCGATAGACATGTCGTTTAAAGCTCCGAAAACAATACCTCTTTTACCTTTTAATAAGTCATTACTCATCTTAAAAATTTATTGGTTATTTACCTAAAACAATCTTTTTATTAAAAAAGTTTTATTGAATGAATTGAAATTTTGCACAAAGGTAACTAAAATGTGCAGTAAATTTATGTAGAGTATAATATAAAATTTGATTTGAATTGTTACCTTGCTAATAAACAGTAGATTAAAACTGGCTTTATTTGATAAATTCATTAGGGCAATGGACCAGATTATGAAACTAAAAAAGCTAAATTTTATTATTACACATGATAGTAATAACCGGATAGACTGAAAATCCGGTTTATTTTGATGCTTTTTGTTGTGTGAGTTTACTGATAAAATAACAACCAGCAGTTTATTAAATTCTCCTTATTAATTAAAGAGAGATTTTGCATCAACAGCAAAACCTCTCATCATATCATTTTAATTCATTTATTCCCGGTAAAATTTAAAATATCCGGATTATTTTCTGTTCTTCATTTCTTCTTCCGTGAGAACACGCAATCCCGGATTTTCTTTCACCATTTGACGTAAAAATTCTTCAGGATAACCTGCACGTATAATGCCTGGAGGAATCTTATATTCATTCTGCAAAAATTTGCCATCCTTTTCTTTTTTGATGTTCCCGTCCATGTATTTTACTAACAGGTATTCACCCAGTTTTTTCCATGCAGCTGTTGACTTTTCAGCTTGTTGTAAACTGAAATCAGTGAGAAATATTCTCGCATCAGTCTCATTCATACCAACTGTAAGTTTATCTATTGCCGGTACCAGTGCATTGAAATCGCTTTCCCATTTTTCCTGTACTTTTTTGATATCGGGATACATATACGAATATTTACTGTAAGCATAGTTGGCTACCCAATTGAAAGTCCAGAATGCAGAAGTGGAAGAATACTCCAACAAACTTCCGTTGTCTTGGCGGAAGCATTCAGGCACGGCATTAATCCCGCAATACATCGGAACATATAAACCGGTAGCAGCATCATCAACGCCAAACCATAATAAACCGCCTATATAATTTGGAAGCCAGTTACGCATTTGTGCGACGAAAGTAAAGCCTGTTTGTTGTGTGGCGATAGGACGATCGTGTCCATATTCAATACTGTCCACTTTGAAAGTGAGAGGACTGCATCGAAGTTTGCTTCCAAAAGGTCCGGCACCCACTCCTTTGGTCATATCAAATTCAGTTCCTTCATACTGATCGCGCATGTAATCTTTCAGCTTCTGAGCATTTAGTTTAACGGTTGGTCTGACCCACAAAGGCATTCGTTCCTTTGTTTCGCCTTTTACGTACGTTATGTATTTGTCCATAGTCGGATCAATTTTTCTAAAAAATGACCAAACCCGTGCTTCACAATAACGCAGTGCACCATAATCGAGTGGGGCATAGGTGTCGGAAAAACTGAAATCTTTATTTTTCCCTTTAAAATAACCTTTTTCGCGTGCAAATGCAATAACGTCTTCAGAGTATAGACAATTGTCTTTATTATCATATGGAAAAGTAGTGATGCGGGCCTGATTGGCATGAGCCGACACGCAATCGTCAGGAATGCGTTCGGCTACCCACACAGCACCTTTATTATCGGGTCCTTTTCCAATCATTTCCATAATCCATACTTCATTGGGGTCACCAATTGAAAAGGATTCTCCTTCGCTGTTATAGCCATACTCGGCCACTAAATCGGTCATCACTTTTATTGCTTCACGCGCTGATTTTGATCGTTGTAAGGCAATGTACATTAAACTTCCGTAGTCCATAATGGCAGTTGTGTCAACTAATTCGGGTCGTCCCCCAAATGTCGTTTCACCAATACTAACCTGATATTCATTCATATTCCCAATTACAGAATAGGTTTTTTCGACTTGTTTAATTTTCCCCAGATATTTTCCGGTATCCCAGTCGTGAATATCAAGCATGGTTCCGGCAGGATAAGTTGCGGCAGGATAATGATATAAAGCGCCGAATAGGAAGTAAGAATCTGCCGAATAAGTAATAAAAGTAGAGCCATCAGTAGTTGCCGCTTTTCCAACTAAAAAATTGGTGCAGGCAAATAACGTGGTGGCTGTAAATAAAATAGATACTGTAAAAATTGTTTTTTTAATCATTGTTTTGAAATTGTCTTTAGAAGCCTGCAAAAATACCGGATAAATATTAAATAAAAAAGTCAGAATGAGAAAATTGCTGAATTTTAGACTTATTCAACATTATTCTTCGAAAATGATTTCTTAATCCAGTTGGGGATTACCATAACTCCAATCAGAAGGTATAAATAGTAACTGATCATTCTCCAAACCAGTGTGACAAAAATAATTGCGCTGCTGGATGAAAAAACATCGCTATAATATTCTTTAAATGCATATTCGGTGACACCACTTCCTCCCGGTGTCGGACTAACAACCATAAATACCCACAAAATCAGTTGACGGGCAAAAACAACCAAATGATTGATATGTACCGGATTGAATGCCATAAAGACCGCATTGACAACTAAAAACCGGGCTGACCAAGTTAGCAAAGTCATTCCGAAGGCTTTAAACCAAAATGCATACGAACGGTTTCCAATATCGTTTGAAGCTTGTACTAAATTGTTAGTCAACAGCTCGACTTGACCATATAGCTTATTTAACAACGGCAATTTGAACAATGTCAATAATATATGTTTAATCCAGCTTGGACGTCTGAAAATTCCGATAAACATGGTGGTTGTCCAAATTAATCTGGTAAAGTAGAGACCCGTAAAAACAACAGAAAAGGTAGAAACAATTACCGAAGATGAATTAAAAAGTTGGTCGAGTGGTATAAACAGGAATACAATCGGACAAACAATTAAAAAGAACAATTCATCTAAAAATAAATTGACAAACATGATGGTGGTACTCCGCCCGGCATTAATACCTTCTTTAATCAGAAAAATAACCACCAGACTTGAACCGCCCACAGCCGCAGGTGTAACTGCAGAAGTAAACTCACTCAAGACATTAATGTGAAAAGCTTGAGTCCATGTCAGGTCTTTGTCCGTCAGAAGTCTAAACCGCCACATCATTCCGAAATCCCTCATTGACATTAATAATAATGCCAGCAATATAAACAAAACACTCAGGTAGTTGAAGTCGAATGCAAAAAAGACAGCCGGATCAAATTCGTCCAGAAACAACCAACCAATAACAATCAATCCAAGTGCAATCGGTATGAGCACCTGATAGATTTTAAAAGGTTTTGATACTTTCTTCGTATTGGTCTGGGTTATCGTCTCCATGTTCTCTTGATTAATTTTTGATACCTGTCCAATACTTCTTCAGTTACGCTTTCCCACGACCTGGCAATTGTCTTAGAGGCATTGACACCAGCTTGCCGGATTTTATCAGGTGCAGCAATCAATTCCCTGAGTTTTCCTGCAAAAGATTCGGTTGAATTATTTGTAAGGAAACCATTGAAATTATCAGTAATAATATCAGCTGCCGAAGCACCTTCAATTAAAACCGAGGGTGTTTGTAACGCTCCGGCTTCGCGTACTACCAATGGGGCATTGTCGTAAATTGACGGGAACAAAAATAAGTCGGCAGCAGCATAATACTGTTTAATCTGTTCGCGATCAGTAATAACACCAACAAAGACAACTTTTGAATTTAATTCCAGCTTATCAACCAATTGTTTCATGTCATCCAAAGCATAGCCAATTCCCACAAAAAACATTTTAAAAGAAAGATCTTTGATAAGTGCCAGCGATTCAATAATTAACCGGGTATTTTTTTCCCAGATATGTTGTCCTACAAAAAGCAAAAGAGTTTCATTTTCTGCAATATGTAGATTTAATCTTGCCTGTTTTTTGATTGGTTCTATCGGTTCGGTGCTGGAAAAATCATTTCCATTGTCAACAATTTCAACTTTCCCTTTAAAACCGTATTCACGTATAGTTTCTTCAACAGATGCTTGTGGAATCCAGACTTCATCAGCTTTTTTAAAAAATCTCATCACTTCTTTGGTCATCATCCCTGCTATTCTTTTATTGCGCACAGAGTGTTCAAAATCATCCCTGTATTTCGAATGAAAGGTTGCAACCAGTGGGATATGTTGTTCTTTTGCAATAGTAAGAGCAATTTCACCGGAACTAAAAGGACAATGAGCATGCACTAAACCGAATGAAATTTTGTTGATTTCGGTATTAAATGAAAGATCCATCTTTGGTAACCCTAACCGATAGGGTTTGCGTCCTATGATAGGTATGGAAGTATATCGTAATACAGGATAAGGTTCGTTATCAGTGTAGTTTGGTGATTTGGGTGTAACAACACAAACCGGTTGATTTTTTTTTTGCAACCAATAAGCGTAATTTTGAGCAGTAAGTGAAACGCCATCCATTATAGGAGGAAAACTATCATTAAAAATGCCAATTGTTTTCGTAGTATCGCCTTGGGTATTACTCATGTTTGATAGTTTTTCAGTTTAGTTTGTTAGAATTGAAAAATCAATTATTAGACATGTCAACGGGCTACAAATTTAAGAATATTTTTTCCATATTTCCATGTTTTTGTTCAAAATACAGGTTATCATAGTTTAATTATTTTATATTTAACTTAATGCGTGCTTTTGCTCCATCAATATGATAGTACAACAATGTCAATTTTAATGTACTTTTGCAAAACTATTTCATTAAAGTGTTCAAACAATGAAGCCATCTATACTCTTACTTCTGGCCGGAATCTCAATTTATGTTCAACCGGTTTCATCTCAATTAGTGACTGACTCTGTTAAAAATATTAAGATGAAAGAGATCACTGTATTTGGAGATTTTCCCACTGCACTTTCCATGCCAAATGTGGTTGTCGATAAATCTACACTGGAATCATCTTCATTTTTTACACCGGCCGATGCCCTGCAAAATGAAACCGGACTATCGATTGCCCATGATGGAATATGGTCTACATCAATCAATATCAGAGGTTTTTCTGAACAACGGATACTTGAAATGGTAGACGGAGACCGTATCCAAACTGCGACAGAACATTCCGGTCCTATGTCGACAATTGATATGAACACCATTGAAAAAATTGAAGTAATAAAAGGAGCCAGTTCAGTTTTATATGGAACCGGTGCCATGGGTGGTGTGGTAAATTATGTCACAAAAACACCTGATTACAGTTCTGTTTTTCAGACTAAAGGAAATGTCGGAACAGAATTTAATACTGTCAATAATTTATGGGCGAATTTTGCCAACTTACAGTTTACAACCAATCAGTGGTATATTGGTTTAAACGGTAGTTTCCGAACTGCGCAAAACACCATGACGCCTGGT
Organism: Paludibacter sp.; assembly: GCA_028748945.1. Taxonomy (GTDB): domain Bacteria; phylum Bacteroidota; class Bacteroidia; order Bacteroidales; family Paludibacteraceae; genus Paludibacter. Next base: position 11,649 of record JAQTOL010000009.1, on the reverse strand, counting down.
GGAATTTTGTCAAATAGTCAATTTCATGATGCTTCCTGGGGAATAAAAGCCGGTATTATGTATTCACCCAATCACGAATTTAAAGCCAATTATCAGCATTTCGAAGGTTGGGATATCGGAATTCCGGGGGGACGAACATTTCCAGAAACAGCTGTGGCACGATATACCGGAATTGCCAGAAATCAGATGGTTGGAGAGTATGTAATTTCGAATATCAATGAAAATTTACGTCAGATCAATGTCAAAGCATATACTCAAAATATCAGCCGTAATGTGGAATTAAAACCGGCCGATCCTTCAATAATCATGCTGCCAGGTAGTTTGAATAAGACTTCGGGAGCCAAAATTATAACAGACTGGGATTTTGATTATGAAAAACATCTTGTATTAGGTGCTGAAGGTTGGTTACGCGATGCTAAAACAATCCGCCTGACTGAAAAAAACAGTGCAGATACTTTACTTACTGTTACGGGAGATTTACCAAGTCCGAATGCAAAAATGTACGATGCTGGAATTTTTGCACTTTATTCTTATAAAATTATTCCTGAAAAATTGACGATCGATGCCGGTTTACGTTTTGATTATATTCAAATTGTAAATGATACCGCCTATAATCCACTTTTCAGATATACTGAAAAAGGGGGAATTAAAACTCCTGTCATCAATCTAACCCGAAATCCGATGTATGTTGCATCAATGCATGAAAATCTCAATTATGCTGCACATCTGGATTTGGTTTACAACCTGACAAAATCTCAATTATTTACATTTTCACTTTCAAATTCATATCGTGCGCCGTCAATTGAAGAACTTTTTAAATACATAAATCTTGGTGCAAGCATTCACGAGGGAAATGTCAATTTAAAACCAGAGCAAGGTACATTCTCAAATCTGAACTATACACTTTTAGGTAATAATTTCACTCTGAAAGCGGATGTTTTTGGGAATTACCTGACTAATTTGATTCGTGAAATTCAAACGTCATCTATTTCCAATATCTGGGTAAATCAAAATATCAGTAAAGCGTTATTTTTGGGCGCAGAACTCGAAGGTAAATGGTGGATAAACAATCATTTCACTTTGCTGGCAAATGTATCCTATACACATACACGCGATATTGAAGCGAATACAGCTTTACCACAGGTTCCACCTTTAAACGGATTTGCAAGCTTAAATTACAATAATAAAGAAATCGGAGCTTCATTTTCAACTTTATGGGCAGCCGACCAAAACGATATTGCACCGAACGAAACAGCAACTGCAGGTCATGCTATTTTTAATATTGATGCGCATTCTACCGAAATTGATCTGAAAAATAGTCACCTGCAATTATATGCCGGAGTAAATAATCTTCTGAATACTGCTTATTTTGATCATTTATCTTCGACACGGGGTGTTTTAAAACTTGAATTGGGTAGAAATATTTATTTGAAAGTTAAGTACGGCTGGTAAAACAATTAATAATCCATTATTTGCAATTTAAGTTTATGATTTAGATAAATTCTTATCTTTGCATAGTTATAAAATTAATTTCGTCACTTATAAATTACTTATGTCTGAGAGCTTTAATTTGGAAATGCTGAACAAACTCTGTAAGAATACCTTAATGGAACACTTGAGTATAGAATTTATCGAAGTTTCCGATGGCCGAATTGTGGCCAAAATGCCTGTTGATGAACGTACTTTCCAACCCATGAAAAGATTACACGGAGGAGCTTCGATGGCGTTGGCCGAATCGGTCGGGAGTGCAGGCTCCATTACGTTGATCGATCCGGCAAAATTTCATGTACTTGGAGTGGAGATAAGTGGGAGCCACGTAGCAACAACAAAAGAGAACGAAGTTTTTGGTATCGGAACGATCGTGCATCAGGGTAAAACTTCACATGTATGGGAGATTCGGATTGAGGACAAAACCGGTAAATTAATTTCCTTCTGTCGTCTCACCAATCGTATTGTTCCTATTAAGTCTGAAAAATAACAGAATGACTTTTAATAATTCTTTATATCAATCGCTTTGCCGGTTACAAACAGTTTGTTTGAAACAAAATATTCCGTTTGTTTCTTATCGCCTCCCGCACGAGACTGAAATAATTACGTTAGTTCAGCATCATTCCGTTCCTGAAAAGTTAGATACCTTACAAAATATAGATACAAAAACCGGTTTTGTTGTGGCTCCTTTTTTTGAAACCAAAGAACAGGGTGTCTATTTTCTGAACCCGGATTGTGTCTACTTTTCGAATGAAATTGAAGAGATATATATCAAAAAACTAGCAGAAAACGACCGTTTTTTGCATTTGGAAAAATCCTCAGATACCGGTATTCAAACCACTTCTTCAACAGAATTTATTGCAAATGTTAACCTCGCTGTCCAAGCCATTAAAAAGGGAGAATTCAATAAAGTGGTATTATCTAAAATACGGGTGGAAAAGCAAAGTGATAATTTCGCTGCACCGGATTTCTTCCTGAAGTTGTGCGGTAAATATCCAAATGCATTTGTTTATTTAATGCAATTTCCTGAAGTTGGAAGCTGGATGGGTGCAACTCCCGAACCTTTACTGATGATTGAAGATGAAACCGTTAAAACTGTTTCGTTGGCAGGAACACAGCTCGCAACAAACAGCAGCGATATTAAATCGTATCTGTGGAGCTCGAAGGAAGTTGAAGAACAGGGAATTGTAACTAATTTTGTTGAAGAATTGCTCCGGTCACTTCAAATTGAGAATAGATCAAAAACCGGTCCTGCAAATTATCAGGCGGGCAATCTGATTCATTTAAAAACGTCTTTCGAATTTCCGACATCCGAATTAAAAGGCCGTTTCAGTGATCTGTTGAGATCACTGCATCCGACGCCATCGGTTGGCGGTTTGCCCAAAAAAGAAGCACGTGAATTTATTCTTGCCAACGAAAAACACGATCGGGCTTATTACACAGGTTTTCTTGGCCCGATCAATATCAACGAAAAAAGTGCTGTTTTTGTAAACTTACGCTGTTTGCAATTGTTTGATAAGCAGTTTGTTTTGTACAGTGGCGCGGGAATTACTGCGTCATCCATTGCTGAAAATGAGTGGATTGAAACGGATAATAAAATGATGACCATGTTGAATGCGATGAAGAACCCTAATTAATGAAGAAAATATTTAAATGGTAAATTGTAAATAATTAAATCGTAAATAAAAATGAACCATTTCCGACAGGGAATTAAAAACATACCCGAAATCTGTGCCCGTCAGGGCGTGAAGAAAGTAATTATTGCACCGGGTTCGCGAAATGCACCGTTGATATTTGCTTTTACTGCTCAACCTGAAATGGAATGTCTGAGCATAACCGACGAGCGTTCTGCAGCTTATTTTGCTTTGGGAATTGCACTTCAAACCGGTGAACCTGTTGCATTGGTTTGCACGTCAGGAACAGCTGTTTTGAACTTTGCACCGGCCATTGCCGAAGCTTATTATCAGAACCTGCCCTTGTTGGTTTTCACAGCCGATCGCCCTGCTGAAATGATTGATCAGGCTGATGGACAAACACTTCGTCAAACTAATATTTATGCCAACTACATAAAAGCGAGTTTCGATTTACCTGTTGAAACAGTGGTTGATGCTGATTTGATGTTTTCCGACCGTCAGGTTTCACAGGCCATTGATACTGCTCTTTCATATCCGCAAGGTCCTGTACAGCTTAATGTCCCAATGCGTGAACCGATTTACACTGCTTTACCGGATACACACAGTCATCCGAAGATTATCAAAACGATTGCTTCGGATGTAACCCCAACCAGGGAAAGTCTTGAAGAGTTGCAAAAATCATGGAATTCTCTTGAAAAGAAAATGGTGGTGTTTGGTGTGTTTCCCAAAAATAAGCAGCTTAATGATCTGGCAAATCAACTGTCAAAAGAACCGGATGTAGTTGTAATTGCTGAAAATTTATCGAATATTGCAGGTGATGATATTATTACGCAACCTGAATCATTCTTTTCGTCATTATCAACAGAAAGAAAAGCAAATTTTAAACCAGATTTACTTATCACAATCGGTCATTCGGTTATTTGTAAGCAATTAAAACTGTTTTTACGTGAGTATAAGCCTGAAGCACAATGGCAAATTGAATCAACTATGTCGTATGTGGATACTTATAGAAACTTGACAACTATAATTCCGGGATTGGCAACCGATATTCTGACTAAAATGCCATTTGGAAAAACAACAAGTGATTTTTCGGAAGTATATCGGAAACAGATGCAACAAATCACAGTTCGGCATGATGCCTTTGTTGAAAATGCCACTTTATCCGATATGAGTGTGACAACACATTTACTGAAAATGCTTTCTTCTGATACCGTTTTGCATTTAGCCAACAGTACATCTGTTCGGTGGACACAACTTTACCCGGCACGACCTGATTTGACTTACGTTTGCAACCGCGGAACTTCGGGAATTGACGGGAGTTTATCTACTGCCGCAGGTTACGCATATGCTTCCAGGCAACCAATCGTTTTCCTGACCGGTGATTTGTCGTTTATTTACGATTCAAACGGTATGTGGAATAATTATATAGGCGATAATCTGAAAATCATCGTGATGAATAATAATGGAGGTAATATTTTTCGTTTTATCGGTGATAAAGAGTTGATGGAAAAGAGTCTGGATTTTTTCACTACACCTCATCAGGTAAAAATAAAATCATTGGTTGAAGCGTATGGATTGAATTATCTGGCTTGCGATAAAACAGAAGAATTATCTGAAAGTATTGAAATTCTGCTTAAAGTGAACAAAGCAACCGTTCTGGAAGTTTTTACTGATAGTGATTTGAATACGGAGAATTATAAAGGGTATTTTAGAAATATAAAGATGACCCCTAACCCCTAAAGGGGAATTGGATTACCTTTTGTCTATAAATTTAATTCTAATTTTCAAACTTTTTTAGGCTTGAAAGCGTGATATAAAATACAATTACTAACTAATAAATAAGCCCCTTTAGGGGTTTGGGGTCATATGAGAAACTGGACAACCATTAAAGAATTCGAAGAAATTAAATTCGAATATTTCGAAGGAATAGCAAAAATAACGATCAATCGTCCGCGTTATCGTAACGCTTTTACACCTGATACAATCAAGGAAATCATTGAGTGTATGGTCTTCTGCCGGGACAGTCAGGAAATAGCAACCGTGATTCTTACAGGTGAAGGTGATAAGGCATTTTGCAGTGGAGGTGACATAAATGTTAAACAAATTGGTGGATATATCGGGAAAGATGGTGTTCCGCGTTTGAATGTGCTGGATTTGCAAAAACTCATTCGTAGCCTGCCAAAACCGGTTGTAGCCATGGTAAATGGTTATGCTATTGGTGGCGGACATGTCTTACACGTGGTTTGTGATTTATCCATTGCTTCCGAAAATGCCATCTTTGGGCAAACGGGTCCGAAAGTAGGTAGTTTCGATGCGGGATTTGGATCTTCTTATCTGGCACGCATTGTCGGACAAAAGAAAGCGCGTGAAATCTGGTTTCTTTGTAAACAGTATTCAGCTGCCGAAGCTTTGGAAATGGGTTTGGTAAATGCGGTCGTGCCATTTGATAAACTGGAAGACGAAACAGTGGCATGGTGTCAAAAAATGATGGAACACAGCCCGTTGGCTTTGCGTATGATTAAAGCCGGATTGAATGCAGAGCTTGATGGACAGGCCGGAATTCAGGAACTGGCGGGCAATGCAACCATGTTGTATTACATGACTGAAGAAGCCCATGAAGGGAAAGATGCCTTTCTCCAAAAACGCAAACCTGATTTCTCTAAATTTCCAAAAATGCCCTAAAATACGAATTTTACGAATTAAACCGAATTTCTCTAATTTTAATCATCAGATGACTTCAAGTCATCTGATGATTATTGAGAAAAAGATTCGTTTAATTCGTTTTAATTCGTTTTAATTCGTGATTATGAAAAACTGGATTTCTGCTTTTCGATTAAAAACATTACCGTTAGCGTTATCAAACACGATTATCGGTTCTTGTCTGGCAGCTGCTGACGATAAATTTCGTTGGGCTGTGTTTGGTTTGGCGGCTTTGACAACCATTTTGTTGCAAATCATGTCGAACATGGCCAACGATTACGGTGACTTTGTAAATGGAAAAGATACGGCCGAACGTATCGGACCGAAACGAATGGTACAATCCGGTGAAATTACGGCAAAAACCATGTTGCATGGAATCATTGTGATTGGAATTCTGTGTGTGGTTTCAGGTGTTTCACTTATTCTAATTGGAACTGAAGGAATGAACATAACCAATCTACTGATTTTTGGAGTTTTGGGACTTGCCGCCATTGCCGCTGCCATTAAATATACCGTTGGCAAAAATCCGTATGGTTATCGCGGATTGGGTGATATTTTCGTGTTTATCTTCTTTGGATTGGTAGGCGTAATCGGAACATATTTTCTCCATACACAAAGTTTTCGTTGGGATCTTTTATTACCCGCTTCTGCAATAGGATTCTTAAGCACTGGAGTGCTAAATATGAATAATATGCGCGATTATGAAGCCGATAAGAATGCCGGAAAAACGACCATTGTTGTCGCGATGGGAGTGAAAAAGGCAGCTGTTTATCAGTTGTTTTTAGTTGTAGGTGCTGCTTTGTTGACTGTAATTTACACATTTCTGAATTATCATTCTGCCTGGCAGTGGTTGTTTGTTCTTTCATTTCCGTTGCTGTTTTTAAACCTGAAAAAAGTGTTTACGTACAAGAGTGCATTGGAATTATATCCGGAATTGCCTCGTCTATCCATGGCAAGTTTGTTGTTTGCATTGACTTTTGGATTGGGATTATTGTTTTAATTAATTTATAACGAAAATGAACTCGTAAGTAAATTCTACAAGTTCAGAATAATTGATAATCTCAATCAATTAAAACTAAATTTAATATTCAATCAATATGAATGAGATTGAAATATATAAATCAGCTGATAATATTATCGAAATTCAAGTTAGATTTGAAGAAGATACTGTTTGGTTGACTCAACAACAATTGGCAGTTTTGTTTGAACAGTCAAAACAAAACATCAGTTTGCATATAAATAACTGTTTCAAAGAAGGGGAATTACTAAAAGATTCAGTTGTCAAGGAATCCTTGACAACTGCTTCAGATGGGAAAAAATATAACATAAATTATTACAATCTTGATGTCATTATATCTGTTGGTTATAGAGTAAAGTCGCAAAGAGGAACTCAGTTCCGCCAATGGGCAACACAGCGATTAAAAAATTATCTTGTTCAAGGATACGCAATTAATGAAAAACGCTTAAACGAAAAACAGCAAGAAGTAGAATACCTGAAAACCGGAATTCGCATACTTAGTCGCGCTATTGAACAACAAGCAACAGTAGAAGACAGCGAGATGCTAAAAGTTTTTGCATCCGGTCTTGATTTGCTGGATGATTTCGATCATCAACGTCTTGACAAAAAAGGAACTTCCATATCGGAATGTCATTATCCTTCTGAAAAAGAATATCTTGAGTTAATCAGAAATATGCGTTCTGAGTTTAATTCTGATATTTTTGCCTTGGCTAAAGATGAAACTTTTGACAGTTCGATAAATCAAATACAACAAGTTTTTGATGGAAAGGAATTATACCCCAGTTTAGAAGAAAAAGCAGCTGTACTTCTGTATCTTATAGTGAAAAATCATTCGTTTGTTGATGGGAATAAACGAATTGGGGCTGCTTGTTTTCTGTTGTTTTTGAGAAAAAACAATTTACTTTTCAGGAATAATAAACCCATTATAAGCAACGAAGCTTTAGCAGCCCTAACTCTGTTTGTTGCGACAAGCCAGACACAAGAAATGGAAATTGTTGTAAAATTGATTGTCAGTATTTTAAACAGAAGTAAATGAAAGCAAACTTTGTTAATTACAATCTCGATTTCAAATTCCCCGCAGGTACTTCCCGGGGTGTTTTGTTGCATAAACCATCATCCTTTCTGATACTGGAAAAGGATGGTTTCACGGGTATTGGCGAATGTTCTACCATTCCGGATTTAAGTATTGATCCTGTAGATTCTTATTCAGAAAAATTGACGGAACTTTGCCAATTGCTGAATGAAGGATATGACCCGGGCACCATTGTATTGGACGATTATCCTTCCATTGCTTTCGGGCTGGAAACGGCTTTGCTCGATTTGGCTGCAAAAGGTTCTAAATGTCTTTATCCTTCTGCCTTTACCGAAGGAAAAACCGGAATTACGATTAATGGTTTGGTTTGGATGGGCGATAAAGATTCTATGCAAAAGCAAATACGTGAAAAGATTTCGGCAGGTTATCATTGCATTAAACTGAAAGTGGGAGCCATTGATTTTCAAACTGAAATGGAGATTATTTCAGGTATTCGTCAACTGTTTTCCGCTGATGATATTGAAATACGGCTGGATGCAAATGGCGGATTTTCTCCTGAAAATGCGTTGAAAATACTGGATCGACTTTCAATATATCAGATTCATTCCATCGAACAACCGATTAAAGCGCGGCAATTTGAGGAAATGGCTGAACTTTGCAGGCAATCACCAGTTCCCATTGTGTTGGACGAAGAATTGATCGGTGTCAGTTCAATTGAAAAAGAAGCAATTTTAGAAAAAATAAAGCCGGCATATATTATACTAAAACCAAGTTTGATTGGGGGTTTTAAACAATCGGAAGAATGGATCCGGTTGGCGGAAAAACACGATATAAACTGGTGGGTTACTTCTGCATTGGAAGCAAACATTGGTCTGAATGCCATCGCTCAATGGACTTATACCCTGAATTCTAAACTTCCGCAAGGATTGGGAACCGGGCAATTGTATCACAATAACATGCTTTCACCTCTGGCAATAGAAAATGCAAAGTTGTATTACACACCTGAGAATAAATGGGATTTAAATTTAATTTTGCCATGACTAACCAAATCGTTAAACTCAATGGCGTAATTTATAATAAGGAAAATCTTGAAAAATTATGCATAGCAAACGAGCCTGAAACTTCGTGGCGCAATGCTATTTATCATTTCTTGCAAAACTGGTTTGATGATTCCGGTTTTATTCTTGCTCAAACTTCCGGTTCAACGGGTAAACCCAAAAGCATCCAATTGCAGAAAACGAGTATGATAAATTCTGCCCGAATGACCAATCAGTTCTTTGGTTTAAATGCTGAAAGTACCGCTTTGCTCTGTCTGCCGGCTTCATATATTGCCGGAAAAATGATGTTGGTGCGTGCATTGATTGGCGGTTTTAATCTGATAACTGTTGAACCTTCGGCAAATCCGTTTGAAAAAATGAATCAATCGATTGATTTTACAGCTATTACTCCCTATCAGCTTTTTCATTCGGCCGGGAGCCTGCAAACAAAGCAAGTACTGAAAATTATTGTGGGTGGAAGTCCGGTAACCGGCAAACTGGAACAACTTTCGGAGAATATACCGTCAGAACTTTACGAGACGTATGGTATGACCGAAACCTGTTCACACATTGCTTTGAGACGATTTAATGGGGAGCAGAAATCGGACTGTTTTACGATGATGGAAGGAGTTACTATTAGTCAGGATGAACGTGAGTGTCTGATTATTAATGCACCTCATTTATTGAAAGGCGAAATTCAAACCAATGACATGGTGGAAATGGTTGCCAACAATTCTTTCCGTTGGTTGGGACGTGCCGATTCGGTGATTAATTCAGGTGGCATTAAAATTCATCCCGGGAAAGTCGAAAAAAAACTGGAAGAAATAATTCCAACCGGTTATTTTATCACGTCGGTACCTGACGAAGAATTTGAAAACAAAGTAATATTAGTTGTGGAATCTGAAAAGTACGAAATTCAGGAAGAAGTTATTTTAATGACTAAAATGCAAAATCTTCTGGCTAAGTTTGAAATTCCCAAACAAATCATTTATATTCCCCGGTTTATATATTCTGCCGGAAACAAAGTTCTGCGAAAAGAAACACTGGCAAAAGCTCAACACATGTAAATCGATGTGTCTTTAGTTTTCTGTTGACAATTTAAAATTTATATTGAAACTTTTTCTTGACATAGAAAAATCGCCCCCTCTGTTGCTTTCATCCATTTGAGACCTTTCTCCCATTTCTCCACCACCAGCCATTCCTTCGCCCATTTCTCCACCTTCCATTCTTCCACCGCCATCCATTTCATTCATTCCGCCTCCTCTCATACCACCATTCATACCGCCTGACATCCCTCTGCCTCCTCTTTCACCTCTGCGACCAGACATGCTGCTTCTGCTTGTTTGTTTCGAAAGATCGTTGATATCTACCTGCAACTGAATTGGCATTTTACTGATTTCTGCTAAAACAAAATCATTACCATAAATATCACGAAGAGGGATTTGCAGCTCATAAGAAGTTTGCTGCGGATTTTCCTTGCTTTTTGCAAAACAGATGCTATTTGCATTTTTGTTTTCGGAAGTTATTATTCCGCTCTCAAACTGAAAACCATCTAATCTGGCCGAATCTATCGGTTGGATATTGGGTCTTGAAGTTGTTTTATCAACTAATATTTGATTTCTATCATACTGATTGTTTCTCATATGTGAAGTTCCAATCATATTCTTAGGTGGGAAAATGATACTGAATTTTGCAGGTGGTTGCGATTTCACTTTAAAGCGAATAGTAAATCCTGCACGTAATAATTGAATTTGAGTTGCCCGGTCGGTTGATCTTAAAATTAAATACAGATTCCTGTCATCGTTTCTGATTTCATATTGTACATTGGATTCCGCATTAAAAAAGCGGGGAAGTGATCCCCAATCGGAACCATCACCATCAATCACCAGAACTTGGTTTTGCCATTTCGAAGTACTTACCTGAGCTGAAACTCCCGTGGAACAAGCTATAATTGCCAATAAAACGTATTGAATGAATCTTTTCATTATTATTTAAATATTATTTATATTGAATACCAATTATATATTTTTTATTTTTGACACAGAAGATAGAGCTTGAACAAATTATTATCGTTAACTTTGCCACAAATGTAGTGGACTTTAGGATAAGTTCTTACAACAGATAATTCTTTTATAAAAAATTATCGAAAACGCTCCTTGTTTAATTTTTCTGTACAAAATCACACTGTCATGAGACAATTACCTCCTCTATCTGATCCATCTTATGGTTTCTCACCTACACCTTTTGGAGAATGCTGTATTGCTTTTTCCAACGATGGAATTTGTGCGCTGACCTTCCCCGAAACCCGTGAAAGCGCTTTGCGGGATTTAGAACATCGATTTCCCGAAACAGATTTCCATCAAAATGATGAAAAAGCGGCTCGCCTGGTTCGAAGTATTTTTGAAAAAACCAAAATGCCTCGTTTAAATCCGATTGGAACTGAATTTCAGCTTTCCATCTGGAATGCATTGCAACAAATTCCTGCTGGAAAAACAACTACTTATGCTTTAATTGCAGAAGCTATTGGACGTCCGAAGGCTGTTCGTGCAGTTGGAACTGCTATCGGTGCCAACCCCATTGCCTTTCTGATTCCCTGCCATCGGGTAATCCGTACGGATGGAAGTCTGGGTGGATTTCGCTGGGGACTGGAATGTAAGAAAGCCATGTTGGAGTGGGAAAAGAAGTAAAACACTTTTTAATTCATAATTCATAATTGATAGTTCATGATTGAAAGTCAAC
>JAQTOL010000008.1 GCA_028748945.1 Paludibacter sp. | reverse complement strand
CAACAGAAGAAAAAGGAAAGCGTAAGTTTATTCATAATTGATAGTCATTTTAGTTTGTTTGTTTTGTTGTAACCTTTCCCAATCCGTTAACTAACGGATTGGGAAAGGTCGTATTTAATTAATAAAATATTTTCTTATCCCACCACCATAGCACTTACCGTACTACTCCAGGGGCCGGATTCGCCGCGGGTGTTTACCCACCGTAGCCAGTAGTAAACCGGTTTCCCTACTTTGCTTCCATCAAATTTCTGTACGTAGGGCGAAGCCGTATCAGTAGCCACATACGTTAGTTCCGAAGCATCTTTGGGCGCATCACCATCTACTTTCATGTAAATTTCGCAACCATGCACTCCTTCGGGTTTGGCTTTGCTTCGTGCCGAAGCTTCGTCGGAGAAATGAATGCTGTGTTGTAAGCGTACCGAAAAATCAATAACCCCTATCGGACTTGTTGTTGGTACAGGCGTAGCTGTGTGTGTTCCTGTTTTTACGGTAAGTCCCATGCGTGTACGGTCGGCATCGGCTACTTTGCTGTTGTTAGTCAACCATTGTCCCACAAAAGCGCGAATTGTTTTCTTGTAATCGGCACCTGCTTCGTCTTTTGCCAACACGTCGGCTGCCGTGCGGTTTTGTTTGTTACTTGCCTTGTTAAAGGCGTTTACCCAGATAGTTTGTTTTGATTTTACAGTTGTAAAATCTTCAATAGGAATACCCCATGCTGTTAAATTGGGTTCAACAATTTCAATCAGGTTTCCTTGCCAAACATTCATGTCGGCATCATTTTTTGAAATGTAATCTGACATAGTTTTAATTTTTTAAAATTGAACATAATTTTCACTACTTTATATATTGCTGTATATAAGCCATTTGTATTAATTCATTTTTTTACCCAACCATATCTGAGCAATTAAATATTCAGGACTGAAACATTCTTCCTGAAGTAATTAAGTTTCCGCCCCCGGGCGGGAAAAATATTCCCTGAGACTGAAAGCTTCCGTCCCCGAACGGGAACATTATTCCTTTGGGCGGAAAGATTTTTCCTTCGGACGGAAACTTTTTTCTTTCGGGCGGAAACTTTTTTCCTTTGGGCGGGAAGTTTCCGCCTTAAAAAATATTTATTTTCCCCCGTGACTATTTATTGCAGGCTGAAGTTTCCAGTCAGTGTAATGCTCCCATAAATAATTTCAATGCTATAGTTTCCTGTTTTCCAACTATCAACAGGGATATATAATTCATTGGTTGAATTTGTATCTACCGATTGTTGATATATCGTAGAACCATTATCGTCTGTAATTACAATATCGACTATTCCTACCTCACTTGTAAAGTTCAGGTATAAATCGGTGTTCGAAATATCCACCGTTACCGGAATAAGTATGGGGGCACGCGGACGGGTTGGCGATGGAGTAGGATTTGATTTGTCCAGGGGTACATCTACTGCATAAATACCTGTAAATGCAGAAAATAAAAAAAGAAGACAAAATAAAAGAGACTTTTTCATGATAAAAATCGATTGTTTAAAAATTGAAGAATATTTATTAATTTTGTACCCAAAGTTAATCAGGTTTTATCGGATTATCAAAAAAAACATCGGTACAGCAAGCGAATTTCAAAAACATATATTGCTGAATATATGACAAATACATGTGCTTGAAAAAGCAATTACGGTACAGGCATCTATTGAGGGGGAAAAAACAGCATTTTTAACGAGCCAACACAAGGAAAAATGAAAAATAAAGAAATATTATTTCTGAGTATTTTTTGTATGTTACTTTCGGCATGTGGAATTCACTATACCGACCATGCCGTTATACTGAAAGCAGAGAGTTTGCTAACCGAACATCCCGACAGTGCATTCAAACTCTTAAATACAATTGACAAACCCGAACATTTATCGAAGTCCGATTATGCCGCGTGGTGTCTGCACTATACTCAAGCCCGTTATAAATTATATATGGATATAAAATCGGATAGTTTGATTCAAGTAGCCGTTGATTATTATGCCAAAACAGATTTAAAAAAATACAGTGGAACTTCATATTATATGTTGGGTTGTGTTTCGGAATTGCTGCATAATAATGAAAAAGCCATGTTAGCCTATAAGAATGCATTGTTGGCTTTGGAAAATACCGGGGAATACAACATTTCAGGTTTGGCAACTATAAATATGGGGTACATTTATATACAGGATAAGAATTATTATGAGGCAGGTCTTTGCTTTAAAAAATCGTTAGAATTATTTAAACTGTCCGGGAATAAAAAATATCAGATTTCATCGTATTTAGAAATATCCATTATGCTTTTACAATTAGAGCAACCTTTCGACAGTGTGATGTATTATTCTGACAGAGCATTAAAACTGGCGGAAGAAGTTAATGATACGGTATTATATTATTATATTACATCTCAACAAGGTGAACTGCTGTACAAAAAGAATAAAAGAGAGGCTGTAAATAAAATCCTTGTCGGATTTAATCATTGCCCGGACCTTAGGAGCCGAAATGCTTCCTATCTGGCATACTTATATACAGAACTCAACAAGGCTGATTCGGCAACATTCTATTTAAGAATTGCCCATGAAGAGAAAGGAGTAAGTGAAACAGAAGTTCTGAAAAATCTGGCCGAAGCTGCTGTTTATGAAAAAAGAAAGAATTTCGAACAAGCTTATTATTCTTTCCAACAAGCCTATTTAAGGCAAGATTCCATTTTTTATATAAAACAGAAAAGTCAGCTATATCAAATTGATAAGCAATTTGATCTGTCTGAGAAAGAGAAAGAAAATGCTGAATTGAAAATTGCTAACCGGAATGTAATTATTGGCATTGGTTTTCTGATAATACTGATACTGATAATTTTGCTTGTGTTTCAACGGATAAATATCCGTAATAAGCGAAAACTGACGGAACTGGAAATAAAACAACAAAAAACAGCATTTGAATTAAGAGAAAAAGAATTGGAGAATAGCAAGAAACAGGAATTGTTATTATTGAAACTTCAGCAAAAAATAGATATAACCGTTCGTTTCAATAAATTACAACAAGGCTCTTTTGAACCCAAAAAACAGGCAGTGTTTATGGAAGAATTGACAAATGAGTTGATATTGACAAAAGATGAATGGCAGGATTACATTGATGAAGCGAACAGTTTGTTTAACAACCGGATAACCGATTTGAAGGAGAAACACAAAGACCTCACGCCTTCCGATCTGATCGTTATTGTGATAATCGGGATGGGAATTGATATTTCGGATGGCTGCCTGTTATTGAATTTGAGCAAAGAAACTATGTATAAGCGCCGAAAGAGAATCAAAAAACGGTTGGAAATTGAAGAAGACCTTGAAGAGTGGATAATGCAAAATATAGTGTGAATCACAATCCTGCAGTATGGATTGTGAAAAATTAGTAATTAATTAAACATGTTTAAAAATCTTATGTTTGAATAAATCCATATTCAATATCGCAAAGAAAAATTTAAAAATAGAACGCGGATTTTCGCAGATACAGCGGATAAGACGAATTTTTCATATTCAATACGGATTTAAAACCCCGATAAATCGGGGTTGATTTAAGAGAAAAATCAAAAATGCTTGCATTTTTTCAAATTCGTTTCTTAATCAGCTAAACCAGCATAAATCCGCGTTCTATTCCGTTACCTGTCACGTGTTACAATCGCGCGGCAGCAGAGGCGGCAATCCGCAGTCTATTCTCTTTTCTTCAACTCATAGGATGACTCCAAGTCATCCTTTGAGTTGAAGAAAAGAGCCCTTATTTAAACTCTATCATAAACTCCGTCAGGCTTTTGGTTGATGGAAGCCCTATTTTCTTGCGGATGCGCGAACGGGCTACTTCCACTCCTTTGAGCGAAATATTCATCAGGTGTGCAATATCCTTACTGGAGGAATTAAGACGTAAATAGGCACAAAAACGCAAATCGTTGGAAGTGAATTCGGGATATTTGATGTGCAGATTCCGGAAGAAGTTCTCATGAATGCGGTCGAAATTGGTCTGAAAAATGGCCCAGTCCTCTTCCGACGACAGATTCTCGTCCAGCAACCGAATCAGTTTATCGTAATACTTGTTTGGATACTGCGAACCCAGGGCTTCTTTCTGCTGTATTACTTCTTCTTTTATCGTCACCAGAATTTCATTTTTCTTGATAATCGTCATGGTCGATACAGCCAGTTCCTTGCTTTTTACAACGAGTTCGGAGTCTAATTTTTCCTTTTGAAGGGCAATGATTTTTTGCTCCCTTTTTTCAATTTCCTTCTGCCGGATTTCTTCCTGTTCGACGCGGACTTTTTCTTTTTTTACATGTATTAACCGTAAAATATACAGGTATAAACCGACAGCCAACAGCATAATCAGCAAGGCATAAATAATTTTTGCTGCCGGACTCAAATAGAATGGCGGTTCTACCTCGAACGAATAGCTGACTTCCGAGAGTTTAATTCCACTTTTGGTCAGTACCTGAGCTTTTAACAGGTATTCTCCGTGCGGTAAGTAATTGTACACTTTTCGTGAAGAAGCAGTCGGATCACTCCATACGGCATCCAAACCTTCCAGTTTATAGCGGAATTTTATATTATTTAAGTTTGTAAACTGCGGATAAAATACAGTAAAAACAATGTTATTTCGTTTGTATGGAGTTGTTGACGGAGTTTTAGCTGAAATGGGAAGATAGACCGTTTCTTTCGATTCGGCATCGGAGGTTTGAATACTTTTTATCATCAGTTTTGTATTCAACGCTTTTCCTGAAGACTTATGCGTGCGATACAAAGCCAGTCCGTTTTCAAGCGTAAACAGACATTCATTTTCCGAGATGGGAATTATATTTTGATAATCGTCGACGGTCTGATTCAGGAAAAGGGCATATTGAACCACATCCAACAATTTAATGGCTCCCGGTTTTACCTGAACCAGCGCTGATTCACCATCACGAATAAACCAATACAAATCAGCGTTGAAATAACAAACCCGGTACGCATGTGAAAAATAACCCAGGCTTTTATTCAGCTCGTCATAAGGAACAATCTTTTTCTTTATATCATCGTAGGTGTAAAAAGCCGTATTATCAGTAAAAACCACCCGGTTGTTGATAGAAAACACATTGATCGGATATTCGTGTTTGTTATCAAGCGTTTTAAATTTTGTTACGTGTTCAATTTTATGTAAATCGGGAGTCAGTTGAATGGCATACAATCCCTGATGCAAATGGCTCGCCCAAATAGTTCCGGTATAATCAATTTCGAGGTAACGAATCGGGTTCAGAAAGCCATCGACGGCATGATTGAATGTCCATTTCCCCTTCACTTTCTCATAAATACAAAGTTGTGTATAAGTGCCTTGTACCAGCACCTCTTTTCCATGAATGATTCCTTTCCGGATACAAATTCCACCTTTAACCGGCGAAAGAACCTGAGTCTCCCCGGGAGTTATCGTATAAGTTTCTTCATTATTCCCGCAAATTTGCTGGTTATCAAAACTATTAATACTCCAGACCTGTCCCTTTATTTTGGGTTCCAAGCGCAGGTTTTTGATGCTTTTATTGCTTAAACTTAAATCGGCTCTGTAAAGTCCCTGGTTTGTCCCGATGAATAAATCGGGCGCATGATAGCTGAGCGAATAAACAGAGCCAACAGAGGGATTAAATGAACGGATATAGTGAATGGATGAATTGAGTTGCAGAAGCGAAATACCTTTATCCAGAGCTAACCATAAATTATTATCCCGATCGCAAAACATACCCAACACGGTATTGTTTTGAAGCACATTGGACGTGTTCAGTGTCCAGCGTTTTTTGCCCTCCCGGTTTATCGCCGTAACGCCGTTTAAAATTGTGCCTACCACAATTAAACCATCCGGTGAAATAACTGCCCGGTTAACTTCCCCTTTTTTTAATTCATCGTCGGCTTCGGTGGCAAATTTCGAAATGTTGACGCCATCGAATAAGAATAAGCCATCCGATTGTGTCACCAACAGTGCGTGAGACTGATCAAAAGTCAATACAGAGATAACAGGGCTCTTTAAAATCTTATTTTTAACGGGGACAAAATTATTGGTCTTGAAATCAAAAGAACTAAATCCCAACTGATCGGTATGCGTATAGATTTTGTTGTTGTATATATTGAAGAAAAGAAAGGTAAAAGGGCATCGTATTCCTTCCACCACGCCATCTTTGTATGTAAAATACGAAGTAAAAGATTGAAAAATGATGGTGCCGTTATAATCCAGGATATTCCAGATTTCGTCATTCATCATTTTATAGTTATGCAATTTGGCCGAGAGGGAGGTGTAAATCAATTGTCCATTCCCGTTCTTCTCAAAATAACCGAACTCCTCGAATGAACCGACAAAAATCCGGTTATTCTTTATCAACAGGGAGCGAACGGTTTTATTCCCGGGGATATTGTACAGTTGCCACAACGAACCATCAAACTCCAGCAGACCCTGGTTATTCCCAAAATATAAAGTGCCATCTTCACTTTGGGCTACGGCCCAGTTCTGATTGGATGCGTTGTAGTCTTTCTTACTAAACTGACTAACTATCGGTGTGAACTCCTGACCAAAGGAAAAAAAAGAATTGAAAATCAATAAATAGAGCAAATGTTTTAAAGACGATGTATTCATGTGTGATTAAGATTAACTCTGATAGTATGAATTCGGATTACAAATTACGTAAAGTTCTTTGACATGACAAAATTATTTCCTTTTCAATTGCTTTTTGCATCGAATAAGAATTTATTTCAAAGCGGTTTACGAAAAGTCAAATAAAAGTCATTCGGATTTTAATTTTCTCATAAACCGGTATAGATTTTGTGCGTTTCCCAATCAATTTTAATCAAAATACAAGAATTGCCCTGAACTGAAATATAAATTTATAAACAATTGACTTTCGTTTATTGAAAAAACTATAAATACATAGTGACTTTGTCCCGGATAAAAACATTAATTGATTAAAAAACATACTTTTGTAAAATATTTTTTAGTCTGAATTATTTATATAACCATCCTACATTTTGCAGTAAAAATAACTTATAATCCAATAAATACAATTATGGTACTTTCACTTATTCTTCAAGCCCAACCAATAATAGATACTGTTAGTTCTGCTGTAAACTCCATTCCGGTTGTATCAAAACCGGCTAATGTTTCCCTTTGGGATATCATCCAAAAGGGAGGGGTAATTATGATTCCGATTGGGATTCTATTAGTAACAGCCATATATATTTTTATAGAAAGGTATATTACCATTCGTGATGCCTCTGCAAGCGAAGGGAACTTTATGGATGATATACAGGTTTTAATTGAGACCGAAAAAATGGATAAAGCACTGGCCTTATGCGAAAAAAACACCATGCCTATTGCCCGTATGCTGGAGAAAGGCATAAAAAGAATCGGACGTCCCATTAAGGAAATTGAAGAATCAATTGAAATTGTAGGAAAGTTCGAAGTCTATGAACTGGAAAAAGGACTACCAGTTCTGGCGGTTATTGCAGGTATTGCACCCATGTTCGGTTTTTTGGGAACCATTTTGGGAGTTATCAAAATATTCTTCGACATTTCGCAAACCAGCGACGTTAGTATTGGGTCAGTTTCTTCTGGTCTTTATGTGAAAATGGTTTCGAGTGCGTCGGGGCTTATTGTAGGTATTTTAGCATTTGTTTTTTATAACTGGCTCAACATTAAAATAGGAAAGGTTGTAAATAAAATGGAGCGTAACGCAATGAACTTTATTGATTTTTTACAGGAACCAAAGAAGTGAAATCAGACTGTTTCTCCTGTATCATTTACATTTTCCCGGCTAAAATAATTATTAAACTATGAATTTACAATCAAAGAAGAAACCAAGTGCGGAGATATTTACATCTTCGATGAATGACATTATGTTTTTCCTAATGTTGTTCTTCATCATTGTATCCACGCTTTTAAATCCGAATGTTATTAAACTTAATTTACCAAGTGCCAGAAATACTCAGTCCATCCATAAAAAAGAAATTCTGTTGTCGGTAAATAAAGATTTGCAATACTTTGTCAATAACAAGTTGGTTCCTTTCGACCAACTACAAAATGTACTGGCCGTCGAAACCGGTAAAGACAAAGAAGCATTTGTCGTTTTGCGCTGTGACAATACATTAGCAATTCAGCAACTGGTCAATGTGTTGGAAATTGGGAATAAACTCAATGTAAAAATGATTTTGGCTACAAAAAAAGAATAGTAAATTGATTCAATAAACAGAATCAAATCAATCAATCGCTCTTCAATATTCATTTAGCATAATAAACGTTGAAGATAATAACCGAACCCTGCAAATGATGAGTTTTCCTACTAAGTATAAAAGCCGTATTATTGCAGCATTCGTTACTCTTTCCATTCAATTATTGCTTTTTGGTCTGCTTAGTCTCGAATTTTCCGGAGAACAATCATCTTCACTATCCAATGCCGAGTTAGATGATTTAGAACTTCAACTGGAAAACGCTACCCCCGATGATATACAACTCACCTCCCCGGGAAAAGATCCGTTTACCGACCAAAAAGATAAATCGTCCGAAAGTCTATCGAAAGAGAAAGGTGCGCTGAAACCACAGCAAACCGAACGTTCAACTGCCGAACAGGAAGCACAGGCTCAGGACATTCCCGATACACTTGTTGTGCCCAAACCTGAAATTGTTCAATCAGTAAAAAAGGATTCGCTGGAACAGGTTGCCAGGGATTCGGTCATTAGTACTCAAATCGCACAGTTACAGAAAGCATTAACCCGCCCGGATGCCAATAATCAGCGTTACCAAAAAGAACGGGAAAAATATCAGTATTACGCTAAAAACTACGTAAACATTCGCAATTTCAGGAAAGTTTACCCTTATGCACTCAAAACCCGTGAGATTATTGAGAATCTAAACAAACAACTCAGTACTATGACGAATGAATCTGACCAGAAGAAGTTAATCAGGGAAACCGAGAAAACACTGTTTAAGGAATATGAAAATGCCGTGCGCACCATGACAAGATCACAAGGCGCACTTTTACTTAAACTCATTGCCCGGGAAACCAATAAAACCGGTTACGATATCATTAAAGACTACAAGGGAGGTTTTTCTGCTTCATTCTGGTATGGAGTGGGGAAAATTTTCGGAACCGACCTGAAAACCGAATTTCATAAAGAAAATCAAGATTCTGTCATTGAAGAGATTGTTGGAAAATATAAAAATAACGATTTATATTGAATCGTTATTTTCACACCCATTGTCCATAATTTTTTAAACTTCCATTATACAGGCTCTGCGAATTGATGTTTTAGTCATCATTGAAGCATTGCACATCTGTGACTTATTTCTCTTAAAATAATCATAAATACTTCTTTAAATGCACAATCAATTAGTTTTTTTTGTATTTTAGCAGCCGATATCTTTATACATGTGATTAATTGTTTTAAAATAAAAATCATTATTGACAAATATATATTTCCGGGTTAACTAATTTCCAGATTTTCTCAATATCAGAGTATTTCTCAACATCCTGAATTAAAAATAAATATCAATTTTGATCCTGAATATTTCCCCTGTATTCATTCTAAAATTTATCATTATGAAAAAAAGATTTACTCATTATGGCAGAAATCTGCTTGTTTTAGCGGCTGCATTATTAACCTGTCAAACAGGTTATGCCCAGTTTACACCCGGCGAAGGTGAAAGCTTACCTACGTTTACTCCATTTACCGAAGTTCCGAATAAAATCAGCGGTTTTTTTGTAAGGCACAGTCAGCGTGAGAATAACACATTTTATACCGGCACAAGAAACGAGGTCGAGTTAAATTTCCCCGAGCCATCGGCTTTCGGAGCAGAAACATATACCTTGCAGTATTCAACAGATAATGGTTCGCACTGGAATAATTACCAATACAATGGAACTGATCTGACATCGAATTATAATAATTTCACTTTAAATTTTGATGCAGAATACAAATTGAGACTACTTGTTAATGGCGGTCCAAAAAACGGATATACATCAAATGAAGTTTATGCACCACTATCCTCAATTGACACCCGGTTTGCCGGTTGGGGTCTGGACGAGAGCTTTTATTTAAGCGGAATTATGTCACCCAATATCGGACGGGGTATTTTAGCTTCATTTACTGTCAAAAAATTGTCAGATGATTCTGCAATAAATGGATTCTTAAGTTATCAATGGTATCGGGTAAATCCGGTGACATTTGAAATGACGGCTATCCCTGATTCAACCAATTTAAGTTATACTACCACGATTGCAGATGCAGGCTATCAGCTTTTAATTAAAGCAACCGGCGACGGAATTAATGTTGGCGGATTTGTCCAACTTCTTGTGACTTCACCTAATATTGTAGCAAATAGAGCATTTGTAAGCAATATAACCGGTAGCGGTTTTACGCTTAATCTCTATAAATCAGTGAGCGGCTTAACGTCCGAGCAATTACAATTTTTCGATAAAGATTCAAATCCTGTTTCAATAAATTCAGTCACACAGGGAAGTAATGCTGCCATCTACAATATTGCGGCCACCCTGGATGTTAGCAAGAGCCCGTATTATTTGACCAATGTCTCAGGTTTTTGGAATATTGTAACTATCATGGGTGAAGGACAATTTGTTATGTCTATGCCGGGAGTATCTATTGATTTTACGACAGGGATTAAAACTTTAAAGGAGACTGATTTTAATATTTATCCAATCCCGGCAATTGACTTTGTAAATTTCAGACTGAATTGCGAAGTTTCCCATGCTGAAATTCTCAGTTTAAATGGTCAGTCTATAGTCAAGACTTTAATAAATAACAATGAAGGTAAAATGAATACTTCAGGATTAAATAATGGCATATACCTCTTGCGTTTAGTCACTTCAAACGGAGTAATGATAAAGAAGTTTGAAGTTTTCAGGTAATAATAGTATGTGGAACAAAAAAAGGCTGTCGTATGACAGCTTTTTTTTTGTTCAACATGCAGAACCAATTTCATATGTCATTATTCAAAAAAAACTTCCGGTTCAAACCTTTCCCGTTTTAAAGAATCGTTTACTGAGTCCAGTCAGTTCAATCAGGAATGATTCAGGCATCACCTCCACCGTTCTTATCTCAAAAGAGGATTCACTCACATGCCGCATTTAAAAATAAAACCTTTATTATTCTGCCCGGTCATTATTGCAGGTGGAAATTCGGACTTGTTTATCAAGTATTTCAGCAAAGTATTCAACATCCTGTATTAAAAGGAAAAAGCCTTACCAATTTCTCGGCAAGGCTCTTTCGGGCTTTTAAAAAACAAATATATCAGTGAATTATTTTTTTGTGATTGTAGCCATTTTTTTCAGTCTTCTGCTTTTTACCAATTTATCCATTTCCACTGTTACCGGGGAAGCAATAAATACAGACGAATAAGTACCGATAAAGATACCAAACAACATAGCGAAGATAAAGCCGCGAATAGAATCACCACCAAAAATAAACATCGCTAACAACGTTATAATTACAGTGAAAGTTGTACTGAAAGTTCGTCCTAACATTTGGTTTACAGAATCATTGATAATTGAAACCCTGTCGCGCTTTGGATAGAGTGATACATTTTCACGAATACGGTCGTAGTTGATAACCGTATCATTGATAGAATATCCAAGTACCGTCAGAATAGCCGCTATAAACGATTGATCAATTTCCATAGAGAAGGGAAGTAAACCCCACAATAATGAGAAAACACCCATGGTAATAACCACATCATGAGCTAATGAAATGACAGCTCCAAGCGTGTAACCCCACTCGCGGAAACGAATTAAGATGTATAATCCAATACCGAGAATAGCCATAAGCACCGCCCAAATAGCGGAAGTTTTAATGTCATCGGCTATGGTTGGTCCAACTTTGGATGAGCTCTTAATATTTTCAATCTTGAATTGTTTTTCAGTAACACTTTGATTTAATAATGGTTTCAAACCGGTATATAATTTCGATTCAATCTCATCATCTATATTTGAACTATTGTCGCTGATTTTATATTTTGTAGAAATACGAACCTGATTATCACTTCCAATAGTAATTACCTGAGGTACATCACCCTCAAAAGCTCCTTTTAAAAGTGATTTCACCTGCTCGGTTTTTACAGGTTTATCGAAACTTACAATATAATTCCGACCACCGGTAAAGTCAATTCCCAGACTAAATCCACGGGTAGCAAACGAAATAAAACTTACGATAAACAACGCTGCCGATAAGACATACATGTATTTACGTATCTTCATAAAATCAATTTTCGTATTCTGAAGCCAGTGTTCCGATATTTTGGTATGGAAAGGAAGTTCTTTTGCATCCGGACGGGCAGCATAGGTTTCAACCATGTAACGGGTAAGAAATACTGCTGTTATAAATGTGGTTATAATACCGAAACTTAATGTTATACCGAAACCTTTTATTGGTCCCTGACCGAAAATTACCAAAACAATACCTGTCAACAGGGTGGTGACGTTTGAGTCAATAATTGCAGTTAAAGCATGTTGGAAACCTTCTTTGATAGCTGCCCTCATGTTTTTACCGCCCCGCATTTCCTCCCGAATACGTTCATAAATAAGCACATTGGCATCCACCGCCATACCCATAGTAAGAACAATACCCGCAATACCCGGTAAAGTCAAAACGGAAGCGAATGAAGCAAGAATACCCAACAGGAAGAAAACGTTGGCAAATAAAGCTATGTCGGCAATAAGACCCGGGATAAAACCATAATAGAAAATCATATAGGCTAAAACCAGCATAAATGCAATGATAAAGGATATAAGTCCGTTATTAATTGCTTCTTGTCCCAATGAAGGTCCAACAATATCTTCCTGCATAATATGGGCAGGAGCCGGCATTTTACCCGATTTTAATGTATTCGCCAAATCCTTTGCCTCTTCAACGGTGAAATTACCCGTAATTTGTGAGCTACCTCCTGAAATCTCGGTATTTACTGTTGGAAATGAATAAACGTATCCGTCCAATACAATGGCTATGGATTTTCCAATATTATCTTTAGTCATTCGGGCCCATATTTTAGAACCTTCCTGATTCATTGTCATACTTACATTCGCATAAGCTGAAGTCTGACTAAAGTCAGCACGGGCATCGGTAATTACATCTCCACCCAATGGAGCGCGTCCATCGCGATTGGTTATTTTAATCGCAATTAACTGGTAAATCTCACCCTTGGTATCCAATGCTTTAACCGACCATCTCAGACCTAAATCACGGGGTAAAACTTCTTTTACCTGTTTAGTTGCGAAATATGAATTTACCAAAGCTGTATCTTTACTTTGAGCCAAACCTACAACCGGACCACGTCCACCTCTTGGATCAACCTGAAGCACTGCAAATAAAGGATTTTCCTTCCGGTTCTTCTCCAACATTTTTGTTGAGTCAACAGTTGATTCAACTTTCTTCCCTAATGCAGCCTTTAAACTATCAACGCTGCTTTGGGGTTTTGCTGTCTCTTTTAATTCAGTTACTTTGGTTTTAGTAGAATCGGTTTTAACGCCGGTTTTCGATCCTTCAGCAGACTGCATTGTAGCTAACACCGAATTAGCCTGAACTAAATTGTTATAAATCTCACTTAAATCATAGGTTTCCCAAAACTCCAGATTAGCAGATCCCTGTAGCAATTTACGAACACGTTCGGGTTCTTTTACGCCCGGAAGTTCAATTAAGATACGACCATTCCCTAATTTTTGAATATTAGGTTGCACAACACCGAATCTGTCTATACGCTGACGTAATACATTGAATGAATTACTAATTGCACCATCAACTTCGGTTTTTAGAACTTTTACAACATCAGCATTTGACGTAGTCAGTAAAATTTTATCTTTAAGTTCGAATGTACTAAAGATTGTTGCCAACTTAGCTTGTGGGTCAAGTTTGGTATAAGACTCTACAAACAAATCCACAAAATTGCGTTGACTGTTTGTTTTTTGAAGTTCAACAGCGTTGTTCACAGCCTGATTGAAAGTCGGATTCTGATTGAAATCAGACAATGACCGGAGTATATCTGCAACCGATACTTCCATAGTCACATTCATACCACCTTTCAGGTCGAGACCAAGGTTAATTTCTTTTTCGCGGCATTCTTTCAGGGTGTAACCCAACCATACTTTTTCGCTTGATATAGAATCTAAATAGTTAAATTCCTTCATTTTGTCTCCGGAAGCATATTCCTTAGCCTGCTTGTTGTATGTGCTTGTAACAACAGTAAATGATAGGTAAAATAAACACACTAAGGTAAGTGCTATTGCAAAAAGTCTGATAAGTCCTTTGTTTTGCATGGAAAATTTTTATTTAAAATAAGACATTAAATTATTTCGGTTTTTTTTACGAGCTGCAAATATAGCATTTTTTTCATTATAAACATAAAAAATACAGCATACAATTCTTGAAATGCACTGAATTACAAAAAAAGGGTATTTCTTTTGAACTGCTTTTCTTAGTTGCTGAGGCTCGACTCGATTAACGTCCGCCAACTGGCGGATATGAGCTCACGTTTATTCATTCCCGGGAATAAAAGTTTTAATAAATTCCCTTTCTTTAGCTGATTTGAGTTGCTTTTCTCTTGTCAAAGCTTCGGAATTATTTTCATATATTTCCTGATAAATAATCTTCAATGGTTGATTTTTTTGTCCAACCTTTATTATCTGGATGAGTATGAGCAATTAAACGATTCTGAATATCAGAAGTAAATCCAATATTTATTTTCCTTTAACTTTCACAGTAAAGTACCTACACATTAAACATAGGCATCTGATTAATGAAAAAAGAACTCATGAAATTAATCACGAATTCTTTATTTAGTTGCGGAGGCTCGACTCGAACGAACGACCTTTGGGTTATGAGCCCAACGAGCTACCACTGCTCCACTCCGCGATATTTTGTGACTGCAAAAGTAATGCTTTTATTTGAATTGGCAAGCATTTATAATTGTTTTATCATAATTTAATTTGTCAGCTTGTTATTTATTTGATAAATAAGAGATTAATATAATATTCCATCCTACTAATATTGTAATTCAGAAATACTGACAATAAACTCTACGTATAAAGGTTCAGTTAATGAAAATTACAATATAATAGATAATTGACAAACTATAGTTTTAAAAATGAAATGTTTACGGAATTGAATGCAAATCTTTTTACATTCATATTTTATTTTTCAAATGACTTCTTTTTTAATGATAACAGATAAATAATTATTTCTATGAAAAAAATATATATTTAACTAAATACATGTAAATCGGACAAAATAATATCCTCATATTTGTATGGCTTATTTTTTCCACTTACATTTAATATATTCATTGATTTTAAATTATATAGCAATTATAATATAAATTTTTGAAAGTGCGGAGTCAGCACGATAAACACTGACAAATTTGTAATGAAAAAATACTATTTGTTATTTGTTGTTTTTTTTGTAAGCTTAATTTTACAAGGTCAGGTAAGCCAAATAAATGACGCTTTAATGTTAGGTGGAAGAATTAAAGCACATGCTCAAAATGCTAATTGTTTATTAGTCGCAAATGATGGTGGAATATTCAAAACTACCGATCAGGGTCAAAATTGGACAAATGTAACTCAAACATTTAATCCATATTCAGTAAATTGCAATCAGATTGTTAATATCGGAACTGATTTTTATGCCATGTCAAATTCCAGTAATGGTTCAGGTATTTATAAAAGCAGTAATGATGGAACAAGCTGGACTCCACTTACTTTCAGTTCATGGTCTCCATGGACTATGGGTAAACTATCAAATTATTTATATGTTGTTGCCAATGATTGGTCAACTGGCGAGGGTAAATTGTATGCATCTCTGGATGGAAATACTTGGTCTCCAAAAGCTGTTCTTTGGACAAATAACTGGCAAGGCGGAAATTGCGAGTTATATTCTTTCAGCCAAAATAAACTCTATCTTAAGTTAGGAAACAATCTTTATTATACCAGTGATGGAGATACAATGATTCCGATTGCTGCTAGCGGACTTAATTCATCTGATTTTTCTAATGGAGATGGAGAGCTTGAAGGAGATGCAACGGGAAACTTGTATTTCAGAAATAATGGTGTAATATATAAATACAATTTTACTTCACAAATATGGACTGATATTATTACAGGAAAGATCCCTGCTGATTATCAGATAATGAATCTTTCGGTTACTGACAATGCTGTATTCTTCTCTGCAATGCCATCAGCCACTCCTATGAAAATGTATAAGTCTGTTGATCAGGGTGGAACTTTTACTGAATTGGCTTCTACGGGAGTCTCTTTAGCCATGATTGAAAATATAATAGAAGCAGGAACGAATAAATTTATTGGAAACGATCTTTACGAAGGAGTTTTAATTACTTCAAATGGTGGAGATAGCTGGAGTTTAAGTTCGAACCAATACATTGCAACTTTTGCAGGTTGTCTTACCCGCTCGGGAAATTCTCTTCTCTATAACAGAGGAAGCAGAGGGTTGATAATTACCAGTAATTCAGGATTAAACTGGACCCAAGCCAATGAAGGAATACCTGATTTCGGTGGAGGCATAGCCTACTTTATTAATCAATTAACTCAGGTCAGTGATACTCTTTTCTCTTTTTTAAGACCTGATCCTTTTTCAGAGGATGTTGCGCTATATAAATCGACAAATAATGGAGTATCCTGGAAATCATGCCCAATACCTTCACCATACAATAATGGGAAAGAATATACCTTCGCCGGGAAATGTGATTCATTATTATTTATAAATTATTTTGACACAATAAATTCGAATTTTGCCCTTATCGTTTCATCAACTTTTGGGAAATCGTGGGTAAAGCCAAATAACCAAAACAGTAACAACCCACTTTTCTTAAAAGGACCAAAAAATTGTTTATTTGCTTTTTATGGATCTACTAATAATAACAATGAAGATTTCAACAATATTTATAAGGCAAATAGTTTTGGGATGAGTTTTTCCACTATTATTACTAATGTAAATGATAATCTATTAATAAAAAGAGTCTATAATGAGAATGGTGATAAAGCAGATGCAATGATGGATTTTGACTCCCCAAATAATCGGGCATTATTTGCGGTACGGGATCAAATGATGGGAAATGTAGACAAACTGTATGTGTACAATATTTCTTTTAATCAATGGTCCGAAATAAATACATCGGGTCTTCCTCAAAATTATATTGCAAATTGTATTAAATATATTGGGAATAATGTTTGGTTATTAGCAACAAATGCAGGTTTATATCAGAGCAAAAATGGAGGTTTAAATTGGACAATTACTCATAATCCAAACGACTGGCAAAAAGGTATAGTTGTCAATAGTATTCAAAAAATTGGTTCAAAAGTCTTTTTGGGAACTGTTTCCAATGGCATTTGGGTTGTCGATTTAAGTATACCATTTAAGTTACCAAACTCTATGTCGGTAATATTAGATGGAAATCAGGATCGAATACGTGTACTTGATAATAATCCATTAAATCCATCAGCAAATCCGTCCGGATATCAAATTTCAGGAAATTCCATTACATTAGAGGCATGGATTTATCCTATGGATTTACCTCTACCAAGCGATAGTAGAACTATTATTATGCGACCTTGCAATAACGGAGTTAGCATAGAACCTTTTCAAACATTTCAATTGTCAATAATTGGAAGTGCTCCTTTTTCACACCAACCCAGAATAGGTGTTTCTATAACAGATGGAATTCATCCCTCATTTTCCGGTTATGAGGTTTTTGTTGAAGATACTGCATTGGTCAAAATCGGTCAATGGACTCATGTTACAGGTACATATGATGGAACAAATGTCAAACTTTATATAAACGGTGTTCTGGCTAATCAATTACCGCTTAGTGTCTCAATGGGAACCGGTTCTGTT
This sequence comes from Paludibacter sp., assembly GCA_028748945.1. Classification (GTDB taxonomy): domain Bacteria; phylum Bacteroidota; class Bacteroidia; order Bacteroidales; family Paludibacteraceae; genus Paludibacter. Next base: position 1,631 of record JAQTOL010000008.1, on the reverse strand, counting down.
GGTTTATATATTGGAGGGGTAACTTATGGCTTCTTCAAAGGCTTAATTGATGAAGTCCGGCTTTGGAATGTTGTCAGAACACAAAGTGAAATTCAATCTTCAATGAATCAAACATTGGTAGGTAATGAAACGGGATTAGTTGGATATTGGCCAATGGAAGAAGAGTATATTGCAAGTAATGGGGCTACTGTCACTGTAGATAAAACAACAAATCACAATGATATGCCTGTTCAGTTTAATGCAAAATTGATCGACTTTCCTGAAGGTTCTGAGGTTATTATACCAACAACAGAAATTAGTTATTCAAATAGTTACGCAATTACCGGTGAAAAATATGCCGCTAAAATTTTCGTAAATGGATGGCCTGCGCCTTCCATCAATATTGTTGAAAAACCAACAGGTCTAACAATGGTCGTAGATTCAATATTTTGGACACCTCAGGCAGATCAATACTATGGAGTCAAGCTTTCTACAAAAGTTTCAAATAGTAGTGGCAGTTTTTTTAATGATTTTTATATAGATTCAGAAACAATTGAGCCAGTACAAAATCAACTTAAAGTGGATGTTAGTAATCGTGGAAAATTAGGTGCATTTGGAAATTATGGGAAAGGTCTTTTTTATAAATCACTGAATGGACTTTATTCAGGAGAATTTAGTTTAGTCGATCGTAATAATAATGCATTTGCTGGTGGAATATATTCTTATCCTACATTTTGTCCAAATGAAGGATTTAGCTCAACAACCAGTCGTTTCCCCGGATTTAATGCTATAAAAACGTCATTTAACGATAGTTGGGAAGCTAATCGAATAGGAGTAAATATTAATGAAACTATTCATAGTAGTTCAATTGCCGGAGATGATAAATATGCAATTATTGAATATCAGGTTACAAACACTTCTGGATTTACAATTGATGATTTATTTGCACAACTGACCGCTGATTTCGATATTGGTATTTATAATCATAATTTAGGAGGTTATGACCAGAATTTGCAAACTATTTATATGTACGAATCCGATGGCGCAACTAATCCCAATTATTATGGATTTGCTCCTTTAAATAGTATCGTTAGTGGTGAAGCAATATTTAATGTTGATTCCAATTACATCCGAACGGTAAAGCCTCTTACAACGTTTGCTCAAGATCCAACTACTGTAGATGAATATCGTTGTCAATTAAATACCGGACCTTATAGTCTAGCGAATGGAGTGTCAAGAAACTTTGCATTTGCAATTTTTGCCGGTGATAATTTAAATGATATTAAAAATACAATCACAAGAGCAAAACTGGTTTATACAACTAACACTCCAAATGCCCTTGGAGAAGTAATTGATAATCAATCTTCCGGTTCATTGCTTGGGCAAAATTTCCCAAATCCATTCCAACTGACAACTCAAATTAGTTACTTTATTGCCAAGACAGGTAAGGTTAGCCTGAAGGTTTTTGATTTGCAGGGAAAAGAAATCATGACTATTATTGACGAAATAAAACAGCCAGGCAATTATAGCACAATATTTAATGCAAAAGGGCTGACAAGTGGAATGTATTACTATCAGTTACAGGAAGAAAATTATTTGTCAACTAAAAAGCTTGTATTAATAAAGTAATTGAAAAATAAACGCAATGATAA
>JAQTOL010000007.1 GCA_028748945.1 Paludibacter sp. | reverse complement strand
TGTGATGGTGAATTGAACAATTACTTTTCCTTGTTCTGTCTTTTTTAATGCTTCGGCAGGATAACTGACATTTTGATTTAAAAAAGCAATTAATCCTTTTTGACCTCCCTGAAATTCGGGCATTTTATCAACTATTGAATAAATCGAATCTTTTGTATCCTGTTGGTTTTGATTCTCTTGATTAACTCTTACTTGTGAAGCAGATAAGCTTCCAGTTAGAAAAAAAAGCAAAGTTGATAATACTAACTTTATAAAAGAGGACGAGCTTGATTTAAAGATATTCATTGTAAAAGAATTACGTATTTTGATCAGAATAATTGAATAAAAATGGAAATGGAAATGTATTTTCCAAATCGAAAACAAATGTACTCATTTTTACTAAATAAAAAATCGCCAAGATATTCTTTATGCTACATTAAATTATGAATCTATTTCGGAAGATTTCTTTTCTTTCTTTATCAGTTGAATGGCCAGCTCGTAATTGTAATTTTTTTAAGCATGCTGAATGGTATTGCTTTGTGCCCCAACAGAAAATGAAAAACAAACTAAAAATCCTATAACAATGCTTTTCATTGTATTGTGATTTAAGTTTTGAAAAAAAATGTGTCGGTCAGAAACTTGACCGACACATTTTTTTTTGTATTATTATTTTGTCAACTTATAAGTTATAGGCAAAGTGTAATATACGGACACTTTTTCGCCTTTTTGCTCCCCGGGAATCCATTCGGGCATGGCATTTACTACCCGAAGAGCTTCATTATCGCACTCAGGATCAAGACTCCTGAGAACCTTAGCATTTTCAACTCTCCCCAGCTTATTTACAATAAACCGTACAATTATTCTGCCTTGTATGCCATTTTTCTGAGCAGTGACAGGATATTTCAAATTGTCTCCGATATATTTCAGTAATCCACTTTCTCCACCGGGAAATTGTGGCATTTTATCAACTACAGTGAATGTTTCTGTTGAATTATTTGCCGGCTTTTTATCTGTATCATTTCTTTTCAAATTAAAGTTTATTGGCAAGGTGTATTTGACATTTACATTTTGACCTTTTTGTTGTCCGGGAGTCCAAAGTGGCATGGCCTTAACAACCCGAATAGCTTCTGCATCCAGATTCGGATCAACACTACGAACAATATCAACATCTCCAATTGAGCCATCTGCTTTTACAACAAACTGACAAATAACACGTCCCTGAATGCCCTTTTCTTGTGCTCGAACCGGATATTTAATGTTGTTTGCAAGAAATTTCATCAAAGCATCTGAACCACCAGGATATGCAGGCATTTTTTCAACAACTGTAAAAACGACATTTTTTTCACCCGGAACAGGTGGAGGCGGTGGTGCAATTATACTATCTCCCTGAACCGGTGGAATCGGTGGAGCAGGAGGTGCCGGAGGTGGAGTGATGCTTTTTTGATTGCCCTGTGCTTGTCCATAACCTACTACAACCAGTTCATCTAATTTCGATGTAGATTTGGTTGTTGTTTTTTCCTGAGTCTGTACATTCTTATTTTCTTTCAAACCTGATTTTACTGAACTTATAATATTCTCGGCATTACTCGAAATGACTAAAGCTGCAGCTAATGGGACAATTAATAAATACTTCAAAATGCCCGCTTTCGAAGTCCTTTGTTGATTCATCATGGTGATTCTTTTTTTTAAAGGTGATACATTAAATTTATTGGCAATTTTAATTTCGGGAGTTTGATAGGCTAATTGAAGCAGATGATACTGATAACTTTTCGTGTCGAAACCTGATTCGAGGACTTTATTGTCTGCCAGAAATTCAAGGTTCTGTCTGATTTCGCGCTTCATCAACCAACTGGATGGATTGATCCAGAATGCGATAGTCAAAAGTTCACTCAGTATTACATCATAACTGTGACCCTGACGAACATGTGTCGACTCGTGTGCCAGAATTTGCCGGGTTTCTTCTTCGTTGTGCAAGGCCGGATTCAGATAAATAGAACGAAAAAACGAAAACGGTGTCAGTTCTCTTTGAACGGCAATAATCCGGGTATTTTGAATCAACTGAACTTTTCCCTGAATTCTGATTTTGAAGATGGAGATTAATTGCACAATCATTTTTAATAATAATACAACCGATACAAGCACATAGACAAAATACAAAATCGATTCCAGACTGAAACTCTGTTCCTGATTTGGAGTAACGATAAATTCTTGGAGCATAGCATAGTTTGCGACAAAAACCTTTACCGGTTCCTGACTTTGCAACCAATTTTCTATAGAGAGAAACGGATAGGTAAATGAAACAAACAGGCTCAATAGCAAATAGTACCGGCGTGTTTTCCAGAAGGTATCTCCGGCAAAAAACAAGCGGTAAAACAAGTAAAACAAAGCTATCGCGATGTTCACTTTCAAAAAATAAATTAATAGTTCGTTCATTTCTTTTCGATGAGTTGAATGATTTCCTGTAATTCTTCGGCTGAGATTTTTTTCTTTTCAATAAAAAAACTGACCATTTCTTTATACGAATTTTCGAAATAGTTTTGTACTACGCCCGACATAAATTTAGATTTATATTCGCTTTCTTCCATAACCGGACAATACTCTACAGTATTTCCATATCGTGTTCCTTTCAGATATTTTTTACGTTCAAGATTCTTTACAATCGATGCCACCGTGGTATAGGGCGGGCGTGGTTCCTCCATGTGTTGAATAAAATCTTTTATAAAACCTTTTCCCTGCTGAAAAATTATCAGCATCAATTCTTCTTCCTGATTGGTTAGTTTTTCCATCTTCTTTTTCTTCTATAAACGGTTGATTATACGTTTTATTACGAATACTTCGCAAAACTACGAAACATTCGTAATAAATATTCTCTGTGCCGTTCTTTTTAATCTTTTTTAATTATTTGGATAATATTCAACCTATCGTAAAAAACCGTATTTTTGTAGCAACAAAACATTTACATTATGAAAATATCAACTTCTCCTAAATACAATGTTCTTTTAGCCATAATATTTTTATTGTCTCTGCCGGTTTCATTACTGGCAGTCGATACCAGTTATTATTTTTATGTTCAATTTACCGACAAAAATAATACGCCCTATTCGTTAACAAACCCGTCGGAATTTCTTTCGGCAAGAGCCATTACACGTCGCACAACATTTGGTTTAACCTGCGATTCAACCGATTTGCCGGTTAATCCGTCTTATGTACAACAGATTGGCAATTTGGGGATTTCCGTTCATAACCGTAGTAAATGGATGAACGGAGTAACCGTTTTGCTAACTGACTCAGGTAGAATGAGTCAGGTTCGTGCTTTGCCTTTTGTGAAATTTGTTGAATACACCGGTCTTTTAGTTGGACCAGCAATGGCACCACCTGCTAAAGTCAGGACTCAATCCAATCTGGATTATGGAACTGCAGCAACTCAAATCAACCAGTTAAATGGAACAACGTTGCATAACGAGGGATATCTCGGAGAAGGGATGCAGATAGGAGTCATTGATGCCGGATTTAGCAATGTGGATATTAATCACGCATTTGACAGTTTGCGTTTGCAGGGAAGATTATTGGGAACGAAAGATTTCATCAATCCTAACTCTAATATTTACTCAGAAGATATTCATGGTGCTATGGTTTTGGCAACTATGACTGGAAATATTCCGGGACAATTTTTGGGAACAGCACCTAAAGCTTCGTACTGGCTTATCCGGACGGAATATGCTCCTACCGAATATAAAGTTGAAACCGATTTTTGGTGTTCGGGGATTGAATATGCCGATAGCGTAGGCGTGGATTTGGTAAATTCATCGTTGGGATATTATACTTTCGATGCTCCCGGCATGGGTTTCACTTACGCAGATATGAACGGAAAAGTTTCCAGGGCAAGCCAGGCAGCAAATCTGGCAAGTAAGAAAGGGATTGTCGTGGTGGTTGCAGCCGGAAACGAAGGAAATAAAGCATGGCATTACATAGGCTCGCCGGCTGATGCCGATGGGATTATTGCTGTAGGCGCTGTTACTTCTACCGGTATACCAAGCACTTTTACTTCATTCGGACCAAGTTCCGATGGCCGGGTAAAACCGGAAATCTGCGCCATGGGAACATCGGCTGCGGTAGTCAATACAGCTGGAACTCCGACTACCAACAACGGCACATCATTCGCTTCACCCATTATGTGCGGAATGATGGCTTGTTTATTGCAGCGGTATAAACAGCATGATTCAAATCCAAATATTGAAGTTTTGCTTAACTCTGTTTTTAAAAGTGCTAGCTTATTTAATAATCCAACTGATCTAATGGGATATGGAATTCCGGACTTTGGACAAGCAGAAAGTAATTTGACAGTATTTGATTCTTTATATCGAATTGAAAAAAATAGTTTTACGCTTACCTATAATTCAACCTATAAAACATTGATTATTAAATTACCTGATGGGAATATCCCGTCAAATTTGACAATTAATGTCTATTCAATTACAGGAACTTTAATTAAGCAACTGCCTGTAAACGAGTCCTCAACCGTTTTACGTACAACTAATTTTACACCGGGAATTTATGCCGTTTGTTTAATTGAAAATGGAATATCAAGGACAAGAAAAGTGCTGATTCGATAATTCAGATCATTATGCTGTTGTTCCGATAAATTGACTGAACTTTAAATTACCCAATCATCAAACTTAATAAATAATGACATCCATTTCTCTTTCCGAATTAACCGATCAGATTCAGCAGACCATTCGTTTGACTTATAACACGCCCCTGTGGATTCGTGCCGAGATAAGCGAACTGCGTGAAAACCCAGGAGGTCATTGTTATTTGGAATTAATTGAAAAAGACAGCAATTCGGATGCAATCTTAGCAAAGACAAAAGCAACTATCTGGGCAAATACTTATCGAATGCTGAAACCTTATTTTGAAAGTAGTACCGGACAATCATTCAGGTCGGGTTTGAATGTGTTGGTTTCGGTAAATGTAGAATTTCATGGAGTGTATGGTTTTAGTCTGAATATCCGCGATATTGATCCGACATTTACAATTGGTGAAATGGCCGCACGTCGGTTGAAAATAATCCGGCAATTGGAGGCAGATGGTATTGTGGATATGAATAAGCAATTGGCTTTGCCTGAACTTCCTCAACGAATTGCCATAATTTCATCTCCCACGGCTGCCGGCTATGGAGATTTTTACGATCAATTGAAAAGCGATCCGTCGCATTTTGTCTTTTATATTAAGCTTTTTTCGGCGATTATGCAGGGCGAGCAAGCGGAAAGTTCAATTATTGCAGCATTAGAGGAAATATATGAAAAAGTCGATTTGTTTGATGTGGTGGTGATTATTCGTGGTGGAGGTGCAACCACCGATTTGGCTTGTTTTGATTCGTATGACCTAGCTTTAAATTGCGCCCAGTTTCCGTTACCCATCATCGCAGGGATTGGTCATCAACGTGATGTCACTATTTTGGATATGGTGGCACACACCAGTTTAAAAACCCCTACTGCCGTGGCAGAATTTTTGATTTCCAGTTTGCAGGAAACAGAAAATAATCTATTGGAAATTGTTTCTAATATTCAAAATCTGATTCAAAACAGCATTGAAGCCCAAACCCGGTTTATAATTCAAACTCAAATGCGAATAAAACAAACCTTGCGGAGTTGGGTTGTTCAAAAAACACATTTATTGAATAATCAAAAAAACCGTTTGCATACCGGCATTCGAATGCAGCTTTTAAAACAAAATAATAAACTACTTTTGTTGGAAAAAAATATTGAAACACATTCCCCCTCTTTTTTATTGAAACACGGATATACCATCACAACACGAAATGGGCTACGTATTACTTCAGTTAAACAAGTTAAATCAGGAGATAAAATCAGGACTTTTGCTGTTGATGGTGATTTTGAGAGTGAAGTGATGACCCCAAACCCTTAAAGGGGAATACAGGTACTTTATTCTCAGGTATTTTAATTTTTTATGTTTTTGAAATAGAAGTCTGTAGTTTAATTCTACAAAAAGGGTTCTTAAAATAGAATTTACAATGAGCAAAATAATTCTCGAAAATATGGAGTTCCACGCCTTTCATGGGGTAATGGAGCACGAAAATCAACTGGGTAATACATTTCTGGTTTCTATTGGTATGGATGTAAATACCGAAATTGCAGGAAGAACAGATAATCTTCATGACACGTTGAATTATCAATCGGTGTATAATGTGGTTAAAAATGAAATGATAATTTCATCAAAATTGATTGAGCACATAGGTCAACGTATTTTAGACTCGGTTTTCAATAAATTCCCCGAAATAGAAACGCTGGAAGTAACACTTTCAAAACTGAATCCACCGCTGGGAGGAAAAGTTGAAAAAGTAACAATTGAACTTTACAAATCCAGATAAAGCCAACCATCTTTTATTGGAAACAAACTGTATTTGTTTGATTCTTTTTTGCAGGAAATATGTTTAATAATGTAGTTTTACTTTTTAATTAAGCCTATTTCCCAAACAAAAAGCTTACATTTGCAAGCTTTTTGTTTAATAATATAAAACTCCTTCCTTGTCTCAATTAAGATACGCGGATCATTAAATCTATTTTTATGTCAGAAAACGAAATCAAACAAAGTCATCCGAAGGGACTTTACTTTGTTTTTGCCACAGCAATGTCAGAGCGGTTCAGCTATTATGGCATGCGCGCTATTTTTATACTGTATCTTGTTAAGGCCTTATTGATGGACAAGGAATTAGCTTCAACCATTTATGGGAACTACACGGGTTTGGTTTACCTCACACCACTGATTGGCGGTTATGTAGCCGATCGTTATTTGGGGGTGAGAAAGTCAATTCTATGGGGTGCTATTCTGATGATCTTCGGACAATTATTCATGTTTAGCAGTGCGTTATATTACCAAAGTGGTGATATTTCTCGTTGGCTTATGTATAGTGGATTAGCAGCACTCATTTTTGGAAATGGATTTTTTAAACCGAATATTACAACCATAGTCGGTAGTTTATATGTTCCTGGTGATAAACGACTGGATTCAGCCTATACAATTTTTTATATGGGAGTCAATGTAGGTGCATTTATTGCCCCGCTACTTTGCGGATTTTTTGGTGATACCGGTAATCCTGCTGATTTTAAGTATGGTTTTTTAGTTGCTGCTATCGGCATGTTCCTTAGTTTGATTTTATTTGTTGGTTGGAAAAGCAAATTCCTGATCGGACCTAATGGTGAACAATTGGGTATTGAAGCCGCCGGAAAAATGGAGATTCACAAATCGGAAAAGGAAGCTGCTCCTGAAAAAAGTTCGAAACAAAATCTGGTTGAATTTCTAGCCTGGGCATTGGGCGGTGTGGCTTTATTTAGTGTCTTCCGTTTTGTATTTGATTTTGATATTATCGGAGCACTCATTTTCTCCATCTGTATCATTATTCCGGCATATGTTATTTCCGATCGATCACTTACCAAAATTGAGCGTGAACGAATCTGGGTAATTTATATCATTGCTTTTTTCGTAATTTTCTTTTGGTCGGCTTTCGAACAGGCAGGTGCGTCGCTCACATATTTTGCAGATGAACAAACTAATCGCGAGATTTTCGGTTGGACTATGCCTGCCAGTTTCTTTCAGTCTTTCAATCCGGTTTTTATTGTATTACTGGGTTTGTTATTTTCAAATTTATGGATATGGCTTGGTAAGAAAAATATGGATCCTTCGTCACCGGTGAAGCAAGCAATGGGATTGTTATTCCTGGCTTTGGGCTATCTGGTTATTGCATTTGGAGTTAAAGATGTAGCTCCTGGTGTGAGAGTAAGCATTCTTTGGCTAACCGGTTTGTATTTTATTCATACCATGGGAGAGTTAATGTTGTCACCTATCGGTTTATCAATGGTGAATAAATTGGCTCCTTTACGGTTTGCATCCTTATTAATGGGTGTTTGGTACATGTCAATGGCCACAGCCAATAAATTTGCAGGGATGTTAAGTGGTTTGTATCCGGAGGCTGGAAAACCAAAATTCATTTTCGGATTTCAAATTGCTACATTGTACGATTTCTTTATGCTCTTTGTAATTATTGCCGGTGTTGCAGCTGTAATTCTGTTTGCATTATCTAAAAGGTTACAAATACTTATGAATGGTGTGAAATAATTGTGACGCTATAAAATAAGAAGTCCCTTGCTGAATTGATCGGTAAGGGACTTTTTGTTATGAACCTAATACTGGAAACTGTTTTAGATCTCGTTAAGAATGCGTTGTTTCTGTTTCTCATAATCATCCTTATTGATCAAATTATCATCCAACATCTGTTTCAATTCTTTCAACCTTCCTGCTTTAGTGGAAACAGTCTGTGTTTGAGGTATCACTTTTGGTATAGTCTGAGATTGAGTCACTTTAGGTGCTGACACTTCTTCCGGAATTTGTTCTTGTTCCGTGTTGAGTGGAATCAATTCGTAATTGTGTGTCGGATTATACTCCATGGTCCATAAAAAAACGGGCCAACAGAAAAAGCCACCTATTATGGCACCAACATTAACCTGTTCGGTTCGTGAAATGGAAGTATATAATGTCTCGTAGCCTTCTTTAACTAAATCTACATTTGTAATACTTCCGGTAATTTTTGAATCGGAATGCCAGTAGGGCGTAACACCCACCGGTGCACCATTTATATACACTTTGGCTCCGGGGGGATAGGATTGAATCAATGTTGAACTAACACAACCAGTGAAAAAAACAATAGTGACTAAAATAACAGGAAACATTTTCCATGAAAAAAACTTTTTCATTGTGATTAATTTGAGGATGAATATAATTATTACTATTTACATATACGGATGTTCAAAATTATACTATTGTGTTAAACTTATCAAAAACAATGCCAATATTTTGTATTTAAATAACTCTGTTTCCAGAGATTTGAATTCATTTTTTATTTTCACACATCAACTTTCAATTACTTCTTTCCACTTCTTTTGGTTTCAATTCTATCACTTCCAGATTTTGAATTTGATCTCCATCAATTTCGAAACGAACAAGGGTCTGTATTTTGTGAAAACCATATTTACCTGCGGCACCCGGGTTTATATGCAATAAATCCAGTGATTTATCGAACTGAACTTTTAAAATATGAGAATGACCACAAACGAACAATTTTGGCGGTTGCTGAAAAATGGCAGGTCTGACTAACGGATCGTATTTTCCCGGATAACCTCCGATATGTGTCAACCACACTTTCACATCTTCGCACATAAATCGGTTGTGTTGTGGAAAAAGAGAACGGATTTCATAACCATCAATATTTCCCCAAACTCCCCGTAAAGGCTTAAAAGCCTGAAGCCGGTTTACAACATCCAACGAACCCCAATCGCCAGCATGCCAAATCTCATCACAATTGGCAAAATGTTCAAAGACGCGTTCGTCCAACAGCCCGTGAGTATCTGATAGTATTCCGATATGTTTCATGATTGAATATGATTATAAATAATTAAGGATTTATTTTACAAAAGTAAAAAGAAAATACGACTATTAAAACGGAAATTGGATTAAATCATGAATATTCAATGCAAAAAAAATCCCTATTTACGTTGGTTTGCTCTCTGTTTAGTTAAGGAAAGGTAAGTCCATCCGTTTTATGCAAATAAACATAAATTAGCCAGAAGTTTCATTTCTGGCACATTTTGTTTATATCTCTAATTTCGTTACTTTTGTGCGCAATTCGACTTGTTTGAAAGAGCTAAAATGAAAAAGAAAACGAAAAAGAAAACATATAAGATTACTCCGTTTATTCAAAAAATGCGATTCAAATATCGTGTTTCCATACTCAATGAAAATACGCTGGAAGAATCATGGTATGTCAGATTATCCCGTTTTAGTGTTTTTATGCTTGGTTCAACGTTTGTAATTATCACATTTATTGTTCTTACAATTTTGATTTTCACAACACCCATAAGTCGGTATTTACCCGGGTATGGAGATTCAGGGAATCGTACTGAAATTATTCAGGAATCCATGCGGGCTGACTCTTTAGTTCAACAGGTTAATTTACAGGCAGGTTATTTAGGAGTTGTAAAAGAAATTATCAATGGTAAAATAAAACCGGACTCGGTTGCGTCATTGGATTCATCTGAAATAAAAGAGAAAGCGCGTGTTTTCATTGAAAAGTCAAAAGCCGAAAATAATTTTGTTGATAAGTTTGAGAATGACGAGAAATTTAATCTGGGAAGTTTGAATGAAAAACCAAACGAGAACATCTATGTTTTCTTTCGACCTGTACGTGGTGTAATTTCGTCATCATTTAATTTATCTGAACAACAGTACGGTACTTATTTCATTACATCACCCAATGAGAGTGTCCTGAGTGTTTTGGCGGGTACAGTGGTTTATGCAGCCTTTACTTTTGATTTTGGTTGGGTCATACAGGTACAACACGAGAATAATTATCTTTCAATTTACAAAAATAATACCCGTTTGTTGAAGAAGGTGGGTGATGTCGTTAAAGCGGGTGAAAGCATTGCCATCACAGGCGATGCGACCGGTAAAAAAACGGGTGATCAATTTTATTTTGAATTATGGAAACAAGGGAAAGCTCTTAATCCGGAAGATGTGATTATATTTTAAGAGAAGAGGAAATTAAACAAGAGCAAGAAAAGAAGTCAGATTAAACATGGAAAACACTCCCAGAAAACAAATAGCAATTTTAGGTTCTACCGGTTCCATTGGAACTCAGGCTTTGGAAGTGATAGCTGCGAACGGTTCATTATTCGATGTTTATGCGCTTACTGCAAACAATAATGTGGATTTACTCATCGAACAGGCCCGAAAATATAATCCTGAAATGGTGGCGATTGGAAACGAAAACTACTATAACCAACTTAAAGAAGCCCTGTCCGATTTACCAATAAAGGTTTTTGCCGGAAATGATTCCATTGCGCAGGTTGCCGAAATGCACCCGATTGATATTGTCTTAACGGCTATGGTTGGGTATTCAGGACTCAAACCTACGATGAATGCTATCAAAGCGGGTAAAAAAATAGCTTTAGCCAATAAAGAAACTTTGGTGGTTGCCGGTGAATTAATTTGTGAGTTGGCCGCTCAGTTTAATTCAGCAATTATACCTGTCGATTCGGAGCACTCCGCTATATTTCAATGTTTGGCTGGTGAAGGAAATAACCCTGTTGAAAAATTAATATTAACGGCTTCAGGTGGACCTTTCCGCACTAAATCGTTACACGAACTGGAACATGTAACCAGTGCCCAGGCATTGAAACATCCGAACTGGGAAATGGGCGCTAAAATAACGGTCGATTCGGCCAGTTTGATAAATAAAGGATTTGAAATTATTGAGGCAAAATGGCTTTTTGGCGTTTCTCCGGAACAGATTCAGGTGGTGATTCACCCGCAATCCATTATTCATTCGATGGTTCAGTTTGATGATGGCTCCATAAAAGCACAGCTGGGAATGCCCGACATGAAATTGCCAATTCAATATGCATTAACTTATCCCGACCGAATAAAATCAAATTTTCCACGTTTTGATTTTGATCTTTGTTCGCAATTTACTTTCGAAAAACCCGATTTGGAACGATTTAGAAATTTGGGGCTTGCCTATTATGCCATGGAACAAGGCGGGAATATGCCTTGTATACTAAATGCGGCCAACGAAGTGCTGGTGGCTGAATTTCTGAAAGACAAAATTGGATTTTTACAAATGAGTGATATTATTGAAGATGTTTTTGCTAAAGCTAAATTTGTAGAAAAACCTGGTTATGAAGATTATGTGATGACGGATTCGTTGGTGCGGATACTTACAAAAGAGTTGATTAAGTAAATGGAAATTCCGAAAACTGAAGGTATAAAATATGCCGGTTCAAAGCTCAGAATTTTGCCTTACATTTTCGAAATGCTAAGCCAGTTGAATGAAATAGAAACGGTTCTCGACGGTTTTAGCGGATCAACAAGGGTCTCGCAGGCTTTTGCAAATTTAGGCTATTCCACTACTTCAAATGATATTGCAGCCTGGTCTGAAGTGTTTGCCACTTGTTATTTAGTTGCAAATAAACCAAACAGGTATTATCTGGAATTAATAGAATATTTAAATAATTTGAATGGTGTTGACGGTTGGTTCTCAGAAAATTATGGAGGTATTGAAACCGATTCAAAGAAAGTTTTTCAAATAAAGAACACACGGAAATTAGATGCCATTAGGAGCGAAATTGATAATTTGAATCTGGCCTGGGAAGACAAATCAGTGCTGCTTACAAGTTTAATTTATGCGTTGGATAAAGTGGATAATACCCTTGGACATTATGCTGCTTACTTGTCGGGTTGGTCACAACGCTCATTCAACGAATTGAATTTAAAATTACCCATGCGGCTTACTCTGACTGGAGAAAATAAAGTCGTTCGTGACGACATTTTTAAGACAGTAGCCAACAATCACTACGATTTAGTCTATTTCGATCCACCCTATGGATCCAATAATGAAAAAATGCCTCCAAGCAGGGTGAGGTATAACGCTTATTATCATTTGTGGACAACAATAATTCAGAATGATAAACCACTGCTTTTTGGAAAAGCAAACCGGAGGGAAGATAGCAGGGATAATGTGTCAGCTTCAGTGTTTGAAGAATTCAGGAAGAATGATAACGGTAGTTTTATGGCAATGGAAGCCCTGAAAAGGTTAATTCAAGAAACAAATACAAGGTATTTGTTGTTATCATACAGTTCAGGAGGAAGAGCAACAAAACAACAATTGTTGGATATTATTTCCGAATCCGGGAAGCTGTTGGAAATAAAATTGATCGATTATAAAAAAAATGTAATGAGTAATATGCGTTCATCAAACGAATGGATAAATTCCGATGGTAAGCACGAGGAATTTCTTTTTTTAATGGAAAAAGCCCACTGAGTTTTCAGAAGCTGAATTTTAAAATGATTTAAATATTTTACAACTTAAACTTAAACTATTCTTTAAACCTTTTCTTTGAGGTTTTTGGGCCAAATTTTTAAATATGGAAACATTTTTTGTCAGAGCTGTACAGCTCATTTTAAGCCTTTCGATTCTGGTAGTTTTACATGAATTTGGCCACTTTGCGTTTGCACGTTTATTCAAAGTACGTGTTGATAAATTCTATATGTTTTTCAACCCAAACTTTTCAATAATCAGGGCCAAAAAAATAAACGGGAAATGGGTTGTGAAGTTTTTTGCAGCAAATGTTCCTGCCAACGAACGTCCGAAATTAGATTCAGATGGTGACGTGATGGTAGATGCAAAGAAAAAAACGGTTATGGAGCAAGTTCCATTGTCGGAACTACCTGAAGGGGATTGGCGCAAGTATCCTGACAATACTGAATGGGGAATCGGGTGGCTTCCTTTGGGTGGTTATTGCAAGATTTCAGGCATGGTGGACGAATCGATGGATCTGACACAAATGGCTGAAGCACCAAAACCCTGGGAATATCGTTCCCGTTCGGTGTGGCAACGTTTACCCATTATTATTGGTGGTGTACTTGTCAATTTTATTTTGGCCATGGTGATTTATTCAGCTGTTTTGTTTACCTGGGGCAAAGATTATCTACCACTTGAAAATGCAAAATACGGACTGCAATTCTCAAAAACAATGCAGGAATACGGCTTTAAAAACGGTGACAACATTGTGAAAATTGATGGTCAGGTTGCTGAAGATCGTTCTGATGTTATTGAAAAAATTCTGATTGATGGGAAACAACATATCACAGTTAAGAGAAGCAATCAGTTACTTAATTTTACTTTGCCCGCAGATTTTGCTCAAAAGATCTTAGCAGCAGGTGAAACTGATTTAATTTCCATACGTCAACCATTCGTGGTGGCGGATATCACTTCCGGAATGGGTGCGGAAACAGCCAAACTGCAGCCGGGTGACAGCATTATTGGTGTCAATGGAAAAAACATCTCAATTTTTCAGGATATTGCTGCAGAATTACGTGTCTTTAGCGATAAACAAATTGACGTTCGTTTTGTAAGGAATGGAATCGTTATGCAGTCGAAAGTTCAGGTTGATGAAAACGGTAAAATCGGAGTAGTGCCGCATCCTTTCTATGAATATATGACCACACGTCATACTGAGTATAGCTTTTTTGAATCAATTCCAGCCGGAATTAAGCTTGGTTGGGGGACTTTAACCAGTTACGTGAAGCAACTGAAATTAGTCTTTACAAAAGAAGGTTCTAAGCAATTGGGAGGTTTCGGTTCCATTGGAAAAATGTTTCCAAAAGTTTGGGACTGGCAAATTTTCTGGTCAATGACAGCTTTGCTTTCGGTTATTCTGGCCTTTATGAATTTTTTGCCCATTCCGGCTTTGGATGGTGGTTATGTATTATATTTGATATATGAAATGATTACCGGGAGAAAACCAAATGATAAGTTTTTGGAATACGCTCAGACAACAGGTTTCTTTTTGCTTATGGGATTACTTCTTTTTGCCAATGGGAATGATATTTTCAAAGCAATTTTTAAGTAATTTGTAAATATAATCAAACCATATTTTTTTGGAAAAGAGTTGAAAACATTGAATTAAATATTTTTGTGTGAACTGAATTTAATTTATAATTAATCACCAAATCATCAAATCATGAAGCCAATTATTCTCTGTTACCCAAAATGTGGAACTTGTCAGAAAGCCGAAAAATGGTTAAAGGCAAACAGTATTGAACATGGTTTTCGTCCGATTAAAGAAGAAAATCCTACAAAAGAAGAGCTGAAAAGCTGGTTGAAAAAAAGCAAATTACCTGTATCAAGATTTTTCAATACGAGTGGATTACCTTACAGGGAGCTCAACATGAAAGATAAAGTGAAAACTTTGCCCGAAGAACAATTGATTGAAATCCTATCAACCAATGGGATGATGGTAAAACGACCGATTTTATTGACAGGTGATACTGTCCTGGTTGGATTTAAGGAAGAAGAATGGCAGCAAGCATTCAAAAAATGATACATTCGTTCCATTAAAAACCAAAAACAGAATAAGATTTTGAAATTCAATTTTCAAAATCTTATTCTGTTTTATATAGAATATTCTTTTTTATCTGCTGGTACAATTTCTGCACATCTCATGTTGTTTTCGGTTTAGAAGAATACCGCTTCTGAATTCGGAAGCTTTTTTTGAATGCCAGTTTGTTGAAAAAGAACTGTCTCCAATATTTCCAAACGAGAAGCCGGAGTTTTTATCGAAGCAACAGGGTAAAACTGATCCATTGGTATCAATCACCGAACCGCTCCATAAACGCCAGCAATGATTTGGTAATGTGCTTTTGATGTGATATTTTCCGGTTTTGTCCTGACGGTAGCGGGAGTATTTTTTATTTGCAGGCATTAAAACGTTCCCATTTTCAAAATCATAAATCTGAGCTGTTTTAAATGTCATTCTGTCAACATTCAATGATTTTGCCAACTGTTTCATTTCGTTGATTTGGTGCTCATTGGTTTTTTATACGATGCATTGCATTTCAACAAGTGGAGGTATTGACTTCAGTTCTTTTTTCGATTCGACGACTCTTTTTATACTTTCAGTTGCTCTATTCAGTTTTCCTCCAACACGGTCAGTTTCATAAACTTCCTGTGTAGTTCCATCAACCGATACAATCAGTTTATTCAGTCCGGAAAGTACAATTTCTTTGGCATTATTATTGTTCAAAAACTGACCGTTCGTTGACGTAGATGTATAGATTCTGGCATTATTTGCATATTTAATCATTGCGTATAGTTGTTTATTCAGAAACGGTTCACCCTGAAAATACAATATAACATGAATTAGAGTCAGCTTTAATTCATCAATTATTTTTTTATACAGTTGAAAATCAAAAGTAGCCCGACCGGATTTTGGGGTTTCCCTAATACCAACAGGACATTCGGGGCAATGCAAATTGCAAAAGTTAGCTGTCTCAATTGAAATATAATAGGGAGAACAATTCTCAAGTTTATGAAGTCCTGCATGGGAGCGTATGTATGACAAAGCCAATAATAGCAAATTCGCTATTCGACGAATGGTCAAATAGCGGAATAATGAGAAAAAAAGCTGTATTTTATGTAGAAAAGTCTGCATTCTGTTTTGAATTGTTTCAAAAAAAAATAAATATAAGGATTTTCAGTGTGATAAAATGACCTTTTTGGTTGTACAATCACAAAAAAATGTCAAAATCAAATACAAAGTAAGTCAAAATTCGTTGAAAGTTAGTATATTTGTGGCCAAAACGGGTAAAAAAAGAACAAAATAAAATATAAATAATTTATAACAAAAACACAATTTTATGAGAAAGCAATTATTTTTCGCGGTTTCGATGGTGCTAGCGTTAGTTTTTAGCTCGTGTAGCAAAGACTTGACCGCTTTGGATCCTAGCTTGTTTAAATGTAATCCTAATCCACTGGAAGTTAAAGGTGGAAAAGTGGATGCAACTGTAACGGGTACTTTCCCTGTTAAGTATTTTGATAAAAAATCCACTCTGACAGTAACTCCCGTGTTAAGATTTAATGGACAGGAAGTAAAAGGTACTGCCGTCAATTTTCAAGGTGAAAAAGTTGTTGGAAATAACAAAACTATTTCTTACAAAGCAGGTGGTACATATACTGTGAAGGCTTCTTTTGACTATGTTCCTGAAATGGCTACTTCAGAATTGTTTTTAGAATTTAATGTCGTTACAAAAAAGAAGACCTACCAAATACCGGCTGTAAAAGTTGCTGATGGTGTGATTGCTACATCACAATTGGTATCAACAAAAGCATCTGAACTTGCTCCGGTAATCATAGCCGACAAATTCCAACGTGTAATTCAGGAGAAACAAGAGGCTGATATCATGTTTTTGATTCAACAGTCAAACTTGCGTAAATCAGAAACAAAATCTGCTGAAATGGTTTCTTTGACTCAAAAAATTAAAGATGCTCAGGATGATCAAAGTAAACAAGTTGCTGGTTTCCAAATTGCAGGGTATGCATCTCCTGATGGAGGAATGAAACTGAATACGAATTTAGCTGAAAAACGTGAAAAAGTAACAGTTGATTTTTTGAACAAAGAATTGAAGAAACTTAAAGCAACAGTGACAATTGATTCTAAATTTACTCCGGAAGATTGGGCAGGTTTCCAGACTTTAATGGAAAATTCAAATATCCAGGATAAACAAGTTATCTTACGGGTTTTGACAATGTATCAGGATCCTGAACAACGCGAACGTGAAATTAAAAACCTTTCGGTAGCGTTTAAATCTATTGCCGAAGAAATCTTACCAAAATTGCGTCGTTCACGTCTTAACCTGACTATTGATGTAACCGGTAAATCTGATTCGTTATTAACTCAATTAGCTAATAATGATCCTTCTAAACTATCTGTAGAAGAATTGCTATATGCCGCAACATTAACGAATAATCTGGATGAAAAGGCAGCGATCTACCAAAAAGTAACTGAACTTTATCCAAATGATGCACGTGGATTCAATAATTTAGGTGATGTGAAACTCCAACAAGGCAACGTGGCTGATGCTTCCCGCTATTTTGCCAAAGGATTGGAAATCGATCCTAAATCGGCAGACCTTAATTATAATGCCGGTTTAGCTTCTTTGGCCAGCGGAGATATTTCTAAAGCTGAAGTCTCGTTTGGTAAAGCTGCCGGAACATCAGGTAACTTAGGACAAGCTTTAGGTACAGTGAATATTATTAAAGGTGATTATCCTAAAGCTAAAACATTCTTTGGTTCAGCTTCTACAAATAACGCTGCCTTGCTTCAAATTTTGGATGCCGATTACAGTGGTGCACGCAAAACATTGGCTGCAGTTGCCCAACCTGATGGAATGACTTCTTATTTAGGTGCTATTATCGGAGCCCGTACAAACGACAGAGATGCCGTATACAGCAACTTAAGAGATGCAGTGAAGAAAGACAAAACCTTAGCCCCAAAAGCTTTGAAAGATATTGAATTTTCTAAATTTGCAACTGATGAAACATTCCTTTCTATTGTTAAATAGTATCTGAACAACTGATATAAAAATCCGATGCAATATTTGCATCGGATTTTTTGTGTAAAATCAGGGATTGGTTTGGTAGTGTAAATTTGAAAGATAACTGTTTGTATGCCAAAATTCTTTTAGAAAAGATATTTGTGAGTTTTAATGAACATTATACCATTTTGAGTTCAACAACATTTTCATTTTCGGGCATTTAACCGTATCTTTGCATGAATTTCAAAAATAAAAATAATTAGAACCTAAGCATGAAGGAAAACGAACAAATAGTTGCTAAAATTGTTGAAGGAATACAAGAACGAAAAGGTAAAAATATTGTGGTTATAAATTTAAATAAATTGCATGAAGCACCGTGCAGTTATTTTGTGATTTGTGAAGGAGATTCAAATATACATGTAAATGCTATTGCACTTTCTGTAAAAGATTGGGTTCGAGAACAAATAAAAGTGAAACCATACGCAATTGATGGATTTGAAAACAAAGAATGGATAGCCATGGATTATGGACAAATTATTGTTCATGTATTCCAACGTCATGCACGTGCTTTCTACGATATCGAGCATTTATGGGCAGATGCCGGTATAAAAAAGATAGAGGATGTCCTCTAAATTCTTTATAAAAGATTATTTATTTGTTCGATATCAAATAACGAAATAATAACTGTAATAAAATAATGGAAAATAAAACGCCAAATCAAAATCCAGTAAAGCCATCTGGCAAATTTCCTAAATTCAATATCTCATGGATTTATGGTATCATCATTCTCGTGTTGCTTGGTTCGTATTTTCTTAGTGATAATGTACCTGCCAAAGAAGTAAATTATTCTACTTTTAAAGAATATGTAAGAAAAGGAATGATTGAGAAAGTATACGTTTACTCCTCCAAAAACACGGTAGAAGCTCAGGTGATAAAAGATTCACTAAAAAACGTTTTTGGAGACAAATATGAAATGTATGCAAAAGATCGTATGATTACGGTCAGTGTGCCATCCGATGAAGTCTCTAAATTCATTCAAACTGCGGAGGATAATGAAGGCTTTAAAGGTAGTGTCGAATATAAAGAAGGCCGGAATTATGTAGATGTTTTTCTGTTTAGCATTTTACCGTTTCTTTTACTTATACTTTTTTTCGTGTATATGAACCGAAGAATGTCAGGTATGGGAGGTGGAGCCGGAGGCGGTGGAATATTCAATGTAGGAAAATCGAAAGCTCAACTTTTTGACAAAGGAGATACAACGAATAGAATTACCTTTAAAGATGTTGCCGGACTGGCCGAAGCAAAACAGGAAATCGAAGAAATAGTTTCATTTCTTAAAAACCCGTCCAAATATACTGAATTAGGAGGTAAAATACCTAAGGGTGCTTTATTGGTTGGCCCTCCGGGAACCGGTAAAACATTGTTGGCGAAAGCTGTTGCCGGCGAAGCTGATGTTCCATTTTTCTCTATGTCCGGGTCCGACTTTGTTGAGATGTTTGTTGGAGTTGGAGCCTCACGTGTTCGCGATTTATTTCGTCAGGCAAAAGAAAAAGCTCCATGTATC
Source organism: Paludibacter sp. (assembly GCA_028748945.1). Lineage (GTDB taxonomy): Bacteria > Bacteroidota > Bacteroidia > Bacteroidales > Paludibacteraceae > Paludibacter. The sequence continues at coordinate 63 of JAQTOL010000007.1, read as the reverse complement.
ATATTTATCGACGAAATTGATGCTGTGGGGCGTGCCCGTGGTAAAAATCCAAATATGGGAAGT